>JAQUOB010000017.1 GCA_028717325.1 Candidatus Margulisiibacteriota bacterium | reverse complement strand
GGCCGGCATATTTTTATCATGGGCAACGGCGGCAGCGCGGCGACCGCTTCTCACTTTGTTTGCGACCTGGCCAAAGGAACCCGGGTGCCGGGCAAGAAACATTTTAAGGTCATCGGCTTAACCGATAATATTCCGCTGCTAACGGCCTGGAGCAACGATACCTCCTATAAGGATGTTTTCAGGTCGCAACTCGAAAATATGCTGGAAAAGGGTGATCTTGTGATCATCTTTACGGGCGGCGGCCGGTCGCCGAACGTCCTCGCGGCGGCCAGATTTGCTCGCCAGATGGGGGCGAAGACGATCTCGTTTACCGGCCTGGGCGGCGGGCCGATCAAGAAGCTTTCCGATATTTGCCTGATGGCGCCGTCAAATAATATGGAGCGGATCGAAGATATGCATCTTATCCTTCAACATCTGATCAAGCTTTATTTGCGGGAGGAGATCGAGAGCGGACGCCTCTCTTAGCTTTGGAGAAAAAATGAAAGTAGAATTTTCCTATTTAAATCGACAGTTCAAGCAGGCCGGGCCCGGCGAAGACCCCAGGGCTTTCTACACCGACCTGATCTTTAACGACCTGAAAGAGTTTATCAAGAGCGGCGATTTTACCCTCGGCCGGAAGCTGGAGGAGTTTGAAGAAAAGTTCGCGCGGCTGATCGGCGTTAAACACGCCGTCGGGGTCAATTCCGGCACCGATGCCCTGATCCTTTCCCTGAAAGCGTTGGGGATCGGACCGGGGGACGAAGTTATTACCTGCGCGGAAACTTTTATCGCGACCGCGGGAGCGATCGCGGCGGTCGGGGCAAGGCCGGTTTTCGTCGACGTCAACGCTGAATTTACGATCGACGCCGGCCTGATCGAAGCGGCCATCACCAAAAAAACCAAAGCGCTGCTGCCCGTCTGGTTCACCGGCAACGCGCCGGACCTGCCGGCCATACTGCGGCTAGGTAAAAAATACGGCCTGCCGGTCGTAGAGGACTCTTGCTGCGCCATCGATGCGGCGATCGGCGGGAAAAAAGCGGGCTCCTTCGGCGCCACCGGCACTTTCAGTTTCCACCCCTTAAAAAACCTGAACGTCTGGTCGGACGGCGGCCTGGTTACGACCGATTCGGGCGAGATCGCCGCCAAACTTAAACTGTTAAGGAATCACGGTTTGAAGAACCGCGATGAAGTGGAAATATTCGGCGTCAACAGTCGCCTTGATACTCTGCAGGCGGTTGTGGCGCTCCGGCTGTTCGGCGATGTCGCGAAAATAACCGATGCGAGAATAGCCGTCGCAAAAAAATACGATGAGGCCTTCTCGGCCTTGCCCGGCTTTATCGATGTGCCGAAACGGCATGACAATGTGAGGCACGTTTTTCATCTCTATATGGTGAGGGCTAAAGAACGTGACGGCCTGCTGGCCCATTGCCTGGAGCAGGGGATCGAGGCCAAGATACATTATCCCATACCTTTGCCGTACCAGAAATGCTGCGCCCAGCTTGGCTATAAAAAGGGCGATTTCCCGGCGACGGAGCGGGATTGCGGCTCGATCATCACGCTGCCCGCCCATCAGCATTTGACCGAAGCCGAAGTTCAATACGTCATTGACACGGTCAGGGAGTTTTACAAAAAATGAGAAAAATACCCTATATCGACCTGATCGGCCAGCACGCTGCGATCAAAGAGGAGATAATGTCGGCTGTCTCAAAAGTCCTTGACCACGGCCATTTTATCCTGGGACCGGAGGTCGAAGAGTTCGAAAATAAATTATCGGACTATCTCGGATCGAAATATATCGTGGCCGTCAACTCCGGCACGGACGCCCTGTTCCTGTCGCTCAAAGCTTACGGGATCGGCGCGGGAGACGAGGTGATAACGGCCCCCAATTCTTTCCTGTCGACTGCCTCCGTGATCGCGGCCGCCGGGGCGCGCCCGGTTTTTGTCGATGTCGGCTCCGACATGAACATCGATCCGGAACTGATCGAAGCCAAGCTCATCAAGAAAACGAAAGCGATCATCCCCGTCCATTTGACGGGTCGGCCGGCGGCGATGGAGCCGATAATGGCGCTGGCGAAAAGGCACGGCCTGGTCGTCATCGAGGATGCCGCGCAGGCGATCGGCGCGGAATATCGCGGCCAAAAAGTCGGCACGATCGGCACGATCGGCTGTTTCAGCCTCCACCCGCTGAAGAACCTGAACGCCTGCGGGGACGGCGGTTTTATCGCGACCGAGGACCAAAAAATTTGCACGACCCTGAAACAGTTGAGGAACATCGGCTTGAAGAACCGCGACGAATCGGAGATCTGGGGCTTCAACAGCCGGCTGGACGCTTTCCAGGCCGCCATTGTCGGCGTCAAATTAAAATACCTGGCGGCTTGGACGGCACAAAGGATCAAGAACGCGCGCTTTTATACCGAACGACTAAAAGACGTCTGTGTTGTGCCGGTCGATAAACCTGGCGAGAAAGCTGTCTATCACACCTATGTTGTCAGGGTAAAGGAGCGCGATCGCTTGATGGCCCGGCTCGAAAAGAATGGGGTCACGACCAGGGTGCACTATCCGATCCCGATCCATTTACAGAAGGTCTGCCAAAGTTACGGTTATAAAAAGGGGGATTTCCCCGTCTGCGAGCGGCAGGCCGGCGAGATCTTGAGCTTGCCCGTCTACCCGGGCCTGACCGAAGCGGACCTGGCTTATGTTTGCGACCTGATCAGCGGATTTTACTCGGAGGGAAAATAAATGACGGACATCTACAATAAAATAAAAACAATTGATGAGCTCGGCCGGATCTCGGCCGAATTGAAGCAACAAAGCAAAAAGATCGTCCACTGCCACGGCGTGTTCGACCTGCTTCATCCCGGACATTTAAGGCACCTGGCCTCGGCCAAAAAAGAAGGCGACATCCTCGTCGTGACGATCACGGCCGATAAATTCGTCAAACGCGGCCCCGGCCGCCCGATCTTCAACGAGGAGTTGAGGGCGGAGTCGCTGGCTTCGATCGGCAGCGTCGATTACGTGGCCATCGACCGGCATCCGACGGCGGTCGAGGCGATCAAGATCATCAAGCCGGATGTTTACGTCAAAGGCCAGGAATATGAAAAAAAAGACAAGAACGATCCGAGCCGGATACCGGACGAAGAAGGGGCGGTGCAGTCGGTCGGCGGCCGGCTGGCTTTCACTTATGACCTGACTTTCAGTTCTTCAAAACTGATCAATGACAATCTGGACGTTCATCCCGCCGAGGTCAGGCGCTACCTGCAGGGCATCGCCGAAAAATATACGATTGACGGGATCGCCGATCAGCTGGGCTCGGCCAGGCGGCTTAAGACCCTCGTTATCGGCGACGCCATCGTCGATCAATATCATTATTGCGAAGCGATGGGCAAATCCCTGAAAGAACATCTGGTCGTGAGCAAATACATGGCCGAAGAATCTTTCGCGGGCGGTGTTTTTGCCACGGCCAATAATACCGCCCAGCTCTGCGGCGAAGTCCATCTGGTCAGCGTGCTGGGCCGCCAGGACTCTCACGAGAAATTCATCACGGAGCATCTCCAGCCCAATATCACGCCCAAATTTTTCTACCGGGCCGATGCCCCGACGACCGTCAAGAGAAGATACGTCAGCACCGTCTCGAACCAAAAGGTCTTTGAGATCTGCTACATCAACGATCTGCCGCTGCCGACAGCTCTTGAAGCCGAAGTGATCGCGTATCTTGATAAGATCATTGCCGGTTTTGATCTGGTCATCGTTTCCGATTTCGGGCACGGGTTCCTGAACAAGGGGCTGGTGGAGCTGATCTGCCGGCAAGCCAGGTTCCTGGCCCTCAATGTGCAGACCAACAGCGCCAACACCGGCTTTAACCTGATCACGAAATATCCGCGCGCCAATTATGTCACCGTCGACGAGCCGGAGATCCGGCTGGCGGCGCACAGTAAGCACGACGATCTCCAATCGATCATGAAAGAGCTGGTCGGCAAAAGTGATTTTGCCAATTTGATGGTTACCCGCGGCCACCTCGGCTCGCTGGATTACGACAAAAAGAGCGGCTTTCACGAATCGCCGGCGCTGGCCTCGAGGATCGTCGACCGGGTGGGGGCGGGTGACGCCTTTTTTGCCTACACGGCACCCTGCCGGGCGGCCGGCGTGCCGCAGGACCTTTTGTCTTTCATCGGCAACGCGGTCGGCGCCCTAAAAGTCCAGATCGTCTGCAACCGTTCGCCGGTCGATGTGGTGGACCTTAAAAAATATGTTACGCGACTGCTGAAGTAAGGAGGAAAAGATCAATGATCAAAAGTGTTCTGGTGACCGGGGGTGCCGGCTATGTCGGCTCGGTTTTGATCCCCAAGCTTTTGGCCAAGGGCTACAAGGTCAAAGTTCTCGACTTATATATGTACGGGGCAGACGTCCTCGACGCAGTTAAAGACGACCCGAACCTGAAGCAGATCAAAGGGGATATCAGGGATCGGTCGTTGCTCGAGCGTGAGCTTAAGGGGATCGACGCGGTCATCCATCTCGCCTGCATTTCCAACGATCCCAGTTATGAGCTCGATCCGGCGCTGGGCAAATCGATCAACTACGATGCTTTTGTCAGTCTGGTCGATATCGCCAAAAAGCTCGGCGTTAAAAGATTCGTTTACGCTTCGAGCTCCAGCGTTTACGGGATCAAGGCCGAGGAGAACGTGACAGAAGACCTGCCGCTTGAGCCGCTGACCGATTATTCAAAATATAAGGCGCTGTGCGAGGATTATTTATTAAAAGAGCGCGCATCCGGTTTCGTCGTTTTGATACTGCGGCCGGCGACCGTCTGCGGTTATTCGCCGCGCCTGCGGCTTGACCTGTCGGTCAATATCCTGACGAACCTGGCGGTCAACAAAGGCCGGATCACCGTCTTTGGCGGCGAACAGAAGCGGCCGAACATCCACATCGAGGACATGACCGACCTCTACGTCAAGACGCTTGAATATCCGGACGAAAAGATCGACGGCCGGATCTTTAACGCTGGCTACGACAACATGAAAATGAAGGAGATCGCACAGACGGTTAAAAAAGTCGTGACCAGAGAAATGACGGGCAAAGAGATCGAGATCGTCACTTCTGCCACCGATGACAACCGGTCCTACCACGTCTCTTCCGAAAAAATAAAAAAGGAGCTGGGGTTTGCCGCCCGGCGGTCGGTCGCGGACGCGGTCGGTGACCTGGTGGCGGCTTATAAGGCGGGCCGGATCAAGGATCCGGACGACAAAAAATATTACAACATCAAGACCATGCAGGATATTAAACTTAAATAATATGACAGGCGAGAAAGAAATTAATGAGCTGGTAGTGCTTTCCCGTAAGATACGCGGGAAAATAATCGAACTCTCCGCGAAAGCCGGAGTGGCGCATGTCGGCTCGGCCCTGTCCTGTGTCGATATTTTGATCGCGCTTTACTGGCGGGCCTTGAAGATCGACCCGAAAAAACCGTCCGACCCCGGGCGCGACCGTTTTATTTTAAGCAAAGGGCACGCCGCGACCGCGCTTTACGCCGTGCTGTCGGAGCGGGGTTTTTTCGGTGCCGAGACGCTGGCTTTGCTGGGGGTGGAGGGGAGCGAGATCACGGAGCATCCCGGACCGGGGAGCGCGCCGGGAGTCGAGGTCGGCTCGGGCTCGCTGGGGCACGGTCTGTCTCTCGGGATCGGCATGGCGCTGGCCGGCCGGATCCGGCGGCTCGACTATAGAATATTTGTCCTGATGAGCGACGGCGAAATGAATGAGGGCTCGGTCTGGGAGGCGGCGCTTTTTGCTCCGATCCATAAGATCGATAACCTGGTCGCTTTTATCGATTTTAACCGCTGGCAGGCGACCGGCCGGAGCGAAGAGATCATGGCGCTTGAGCCGCTGGCTAAGAAATGGGAAGCGTTCGGCTGGAACGTTTACGAGATCAACGGGCACGACTTTGCCGAGCTTGTAGATGTCCTTGAGAAAACAAAAAAGAAAAACGGGAAACCGACGATAATTATCGCCAAGACCGTAAAAGGTAAAGGCGTTTCTTTTATGGAAGACGACAACAACTGGCATTATAAAATACCCGATCAAACAGAAGTTGATAAGGCCTTGAAGGAGCTGGGACTGAAGTGAGAAACGCGTTCGTGAAAGAATTATTGGAGCTGGTCAAACAAAACGATAAGATCGTCGTATTGTCCGCCGATATCGGCAACCGGATGTTCGATCGGCACAAGGAATACGCTCCCGATCGTTTTTACAATTGCGGCGTGGCGGAAGCCAACATGATCAGCCTGGCGGCCGGCATGGCGCTGTCCGGCCTGGTCCCGGTCGCTTATACCATAGCGCCTTTTATAACCATCCGCTGCCTGGAGCAGATCAAGATCGATATCTGCTACCATAATGTCCCGGTGGTCTTGATCGGGACCGGCAGCGGGTTGTCTTATGCCGAGCTTGGCCCGACCCATCATTCGCTCGATGACATCGCGCTCCTGCGTTGCCTGCCGAACATGACGGTGATCGCCCCGGGCGATCCGGTCGAAGCGGCGCTGGCCTTGAGAGCCGCCGTCGCGCTTGAAAAACCGGTTTATATCAGGATTGGGAAAAAAGGCGAGCCGGCGGTCCATCAGACCGCGCCCGATCTGGTGATCGGAAAAGGGCTGGTGATGAATCAGGGTGAAGATGTCTGCCTGTTAAGCACCGGTAATGTCCTGCCGGAATCGATGGGAGCGGCAGCGAGATTGCAGCGCGCCAAAATATCGGCGCAGGTGATCAGCTGCCATACGATCAAGCCGCTGGACGACGAACTGCTGAAAAAGATCTTTGCCAAATTTAAATACATCGTGACGGTCGAAGAACACGGCCTGGTCGGCGGTTTGGGCTCGGCGGTCTGCGAATGGGCGGCCGATAACCGGTTCCAAAACCATACTATTATAAGGTGCGGCAGCCCGGACCGGTTTCTCCACAAAGTCGGCTCGCAGGAGCATTACCGGAGAGAATTCGGCCTGACCGCGGAAACGATCGAAAATAAGATCAGAAAGGAACTTGCAAAATGAAGACGGCAGCGGCGGTTTTAGTTGAGACCGGAAAACCCTTGGTCCTGGCCGAGCTTGATATCCCGCAACTTAAGCCCGGACAGGTGCTGGTCGAGATCGCTTACAGCGGTATTTGCCACACCCAGGTCCTGGAGTGCCGGGGTTACCGCGGAGAAGATAAATTTCTGCCGCACTGCCTGGGCCACGAAGGCAGCGGCATCGTGCGGGAAGTCGGAGCGGGAGTCTCAAAAGTCAAAGCCGGCGATCAGGTGATCCTCTCCTGGATAAAAGGTTCCGGCCAGGATGTTCCCGGCACGATTTATGATTGGGCGGGTAAAAAAGTCAATGCCGGGGCGATCACGACGTTCAGTCGATATTCGGTCATCAGCGAGAATCGTTTAACTGTCATGACCGAGGCGATCGGCCTGGATGAGGCGGCCCTGGTCGGCTGCGCCATTCCGACCGGCGTCGGCGCGGTCTTGAACGTGGCCGCACCGAAGCCAAACCAAAGCCTGGCGGTTTTTGGAGCGGGTGGGGTGGGTCTCTGCGCGGTCAACGCGGCTAAGATCGCCGGTTGCGATCCGCTCATTGCCGTTGATATTAATGAAAGCAAGTTGGCGCTGGCGAGAGAACTCGGAGCGACCGATCTAATTAACGCGAAAGATACCGACGCGGTCAAGGAGATATTGAACATCAAAAAGTCAGGACTCGATTACGCGGTCGAGTGCAGCGGCAAAACTACGGCGATGCTGCAGGCGATCAATGTCCTGCGCAACCAGGGCGGGACGGCGGTGATCGTCGGCAACGCCCGGTTCGGCGAAAAGCTGGAGCTTGATCCCAAACAATTTAACCTGGGCAAACGTCTCCTGGGGACCTGGGGTGGCGACAGTGTTCCCGACCGGGATTATCCCAAATATATGAAACTGATCAAGACGCGAGAGTTGAACGTTAAGCCGTTAATGTCAAAGATCTACGGGCTGGCGGAGATCAATCAAGCCGTTGACGACCTTGAAGCCGGTAAAGTGATGAGGCCGCTGGTCAGGATGACTTAAAATAATGAAGATCGGCGTTGATTTTGATAACACCATCGCCTGTTACGACCAGGTCTTTTACGAGGCGGCCAGGGCCCAGCGATTGATAACCGATGATGTTGCGATCAGCAAGGGCCATGTGCGCGATTACCTGCGCGCCGACGGCCGGGAAGACGTCTGGACGGAATTGCAGGGACTGGTCTACGGTAAATATATCAGCCAGGCGCCTCCTTTTCCCGGCGTGATGGAGTTTTTCGAGGCCTGCCGAAAAGGCGGGATAGAAATAAATATCATCAGCCACAAGACCAGATATCCCGTCATCGGCGAGAAACTCGATCTGCACGAGGCGGCGCAAAAATGGCTGGCGCAGCAGGGCTTTTATGACGAAAAGAGGACCGGTCTGTCGAAAGAGAGGGTTTTCTTTGAAACGACCAAGGCCGGCAAGCTGCAGCGGATAATCGATTCCGGCTGTGAGATCTTTATCGACGACCTGCCGGAATTTTTGGCCGAGCCGGTCTTTCCGCCGGGCGTCAAAAAAGTGCTTTTTGACCCGAACGGCAGCTATCCCGATTCGGCCGATTATCTGCGTTTGTCGAGCTGGGCGGAGATCGCGAAACTGATATGAGTTCTGAAAAATTAAATGAACAGGTTGCCGGTCTGCTTGGCGGGGAAGCTTTTACTTTAGAGCCCATTCCGGGCGGGGCAAACAACCGGGTCTATAAAGTAAAGGCCAAAGAGAAAAATTTCTTACTGAAGGTTTATTTCCAGCACCCGGCTGACACCCGGGACCGGCTCGGAGCGGAATATTCTTTCGTCAGCTTTGCCTGGGGAGCCGGGATCAGATCGATACCAGCGCCGGTCGCCGCCGATCGTAAAAATAACCTGGCGCTTTACGAGTTTATCGATGGTAAAAAGCCCGCCGTCTCCGATGTGACAGAAAAAGCCGTGGCGCAGGCCTTGAATTTATTCATTGATATCAACCGGTATAAGGCGGAGCCCGCGGCCGCCGCCTTGCCCCTGGCTTCGGAAGCCAGGTTTTCCATTGCCGGCCATCTTGAGTGCATCGACTCGCGGGTGAAAAACTTAAGCCGCCTGAAGCCGGAGTCCGGGCCGGATGAGGCGGCGAAAAAATTCGTCGAGCGCGAACTGTTGCCCGCCTGGGCCGCCGTTAAAACAAAAGCGGCCGGTCAGGCGGGAAAATTAAAATTGCCGCTCGAAGCGGAGATCGACCGGCGCCTCTCGCCGTCCGATTTCGGCTTTCACAACGCGCTCGTGACGCCGGACGGAGCGGTTAAATTTATCGATTTTGAATACGCCGGCTGGGACGACCCGGCCAAAATGGTCTGCGATTTTTTCTGCCAGCAGGCGGTGCCGGTCGATTTTAAATATCTCGATAAATTCGCCGGGGGCGTGGCGGCGACGCTTTCTGACCCCGCCTTGAACCGGAAAAAGATCGAGCTGCTCCTGCCGGTCTATGAGATCAAATGGTGCTGTATCTTATTGAACGAGTTTTTGCCGGCGGGGCGCGAACGGCGACGTTATGCCATGGATTATGAGAATTACGAGGGGAGCAAGCAGGCGCAGCTCGATAAAACCAGGGATCTGCTGGAAAGGATAAAATTATGAAAGAAAAAAAAGTAGTCGTGATCGGCGCCAACTCTTTTTCGGGCCAGGATTTTGTCGACCTGCTGCTCGACCGGCCCGATTATTCGGTGATCGGCGTCAGCCGCTCGCCGGAGCGTTCGGCTCTTTTTCTTAAATACAAACTGCGCCAAGACCTCTCACGCTATCAATATCGGCAATTAGATATGAATACCGAGATGGACAGGCTGGCGGCATTGCTTGATTCGGAAAAGCCGGACTACGTCGTTAATTTTGCCGCCTTGAGCGAAGTCGCTCCCAGTTGGGACCAGCCCGAACAATGGTTCGAGACGAACACGGTGGCGCTGGCCAAATTGGTCAATCACTTAAGGCGGCAAAACTATTTAAAGTGTTATCTGCATATCTCTTCGCCCGAGGTCTACGGCACCTGCGCCGGCAATGTCAAAGAAGACGCGCCGTTCAACCCGAGCACTCCTTATGCCGCTTCAAAAGCCGCGGCCGATATGCTTTTGCGGACTTATTATAAGCAGTTTGGTTTTCCCTTGCTCGAGGTCAGGGCGACTAATGTTTACGGGGCGAGACAGCAGTTGTTCAAGATCATTCCCCGGTCGGTCATTTATATCAAAGCCGGGCGCAAGATCGAACTGCACGGCGGCGGCCAAGCCGTCAAATCGTTCATCAATATCCGGGACGTTTCGAGGGGAGAGCTGGCCATCCTGGAAAAAGGCCGGCTCGGACAGCTCTATCATCTTTCGCCCGACCGGGGGACGGCAGTCCGGGAGATCGTTCAAATGATCTGCGGCCTGATGGGGAAGAAATTTGAGGCGGTGACGGCAGCGGTGGCCGAGCGGCCCGGCCAGGACGCTGCTTATGTCATCGATTCGACGCTGGCCAGGACGGAGTTTGGCTGGTCGCCCGAGATATCGTTAAAAGACGGCATCTTCGAAGTCATTAAGTGGGTTGAGGATTATTGGGGCGAAATAATGAAAGAGCCGCTGGATTATCGGCATAAGCGGTAGGAGGGTAAAATGTTAAATAATTTCCGTGGGAACGTAAAATATGAAGATTTGCCAAAATCAATTCGCCCTTTGATCTCTTGGCTTTGGGAAATGATTACATATTTTTCCGGAGCTCGGGAATATGAAAAAGAAATACATAAAAAATTGGCGTTTGGAGTGAATTACGTCTATATTGCCGGGATTGAAGGGGATATCGCGGAATTTGGAACAATGACCGGAAAAACTGCTTCTGTCATAGCGAAATCAATACCAAAAAATGAATTTCGTTTTGGCGTAACGGCGAAAAAACTGCATTTGTTTGATAGTTTTGCCGGCCTGCCGGAAGCGGATTCGCCCGTTGATAAAAACTCGCCGCATGTACGGTCCGGGACCTGGACAAAAGGCACTTGCCGGGGTATCAGTCAGGCAAGGCTTATTAAAATGATAAATAAATATTTGCCAAAGGAAAGGATTGCTGTTTATGCGGGTTGGTTTAAAGATACTCTGATTAATATTCCTGCTGGGACTAAATTTGCCATGGTGCATATTGATTCCGATCTATATCAATCGGCGGTAGAAGTCCTCGGTTATTTATTTAAAAATCGCCTTGTGCCCGAAGGCGGCGTTTTATTTTTTGACGATTATAATTGTAACTTGGCTTCCCCAAAATATGGCGAACGCCGGGCCTGGGCGGAAACAGTGGAGCGATTTACCATTAAATATACGGATTGCGGAGAGTACGGCTGGGGCGGCTGGAAATTTATAGTCCATTCTTATTCGGCCGGTTCTGACAAAGGAGTTTGATTGATGAGAAAGTTATTGGACATAATAAATAATTTGCATAAAAAGACCCAAAGGGATTATCTCGGCCGGATGATGGACGATAAGGTCGAGTGCGTAAAAATAGCCAAGAAATATGATAAGGATTTTTGGGACGGCGAGCGGCGGCACGGTTACGGCGGCTTCAAATACGACGGCCGCTGGGAGCCGGTGGCCAGGCAGCTGATCGAAAAATATAACCTCAAGGCGGACGCCAAAATACTCGACGTGGGCTGCGGCAAAGGTTTCTTGTTATATGAGCTGAAAAAGCTCCTGCCCCAGGCCACGGTCAAGGGCTTTGATATTTCGCAATACGCGATCGAGAACGCCAAAGCAGAGATCAAGGGCGATCTTTTTGTGCAGCGGGCGCAGGACAGGTTCCCTTATAAAGATAAGGAGTTCGATCTCGTCATCTCGATCAACACCCTGCACAATCTTTTGCTTTTTGATTTCGTTTCGGCGCTCAAAGAGGTCGAGCGGGTCGGCCGGGATAAATATATCGTGGTCGAGGCCTACCGGAACGAGCGAGAGCTGTTCAATCTGGAATGCTGGGTCCTGACCGGGCAATGCTTCTTTAAGCCCGAAGAATGGACCTGGCTTTTCGATCAATACGGTTATTCCGGGGATTATGAATTCATCTACTTTGAATAAATTCCATTTCATCACGGTCGTTTGGGGCGACGCCTACACCGACCTTTATCAGAATATTGTTCTGCCGAACTTGCTCTCGGCCGGCAATCTGCCGGCGTTTGCCGGGGAAGAAGCGGTTTTTAAGATCTACACTACATTGCGTTCGGCCGACTCGATCAAATTATCGCCGGCTTTTGAGCGGTTGTCGAAGTTAATGCCGGTTGAATTTATTTTGATGGACGGATCAAAGGGCGGAGGCAATAAATACCGGTTGTGGTCCGAATATAACCGGCAGGCGGTCGCCGCCGCGCAAAAAAAAGGAGCGGGCATGATCTTTTTGCCTTCGGACCAGATCTATGCCGACGGCTCGTTTAAGCGGCTGCTCGAGATCGCGCGGACGGGCAAGAAAGCGGTGATGGTTGCCGGCTTGAGGGTCATCAAAGAAGAGCTTATGCCCCTGCTGCTTAAAAAATTCTACTCAAGCCGAGACCATTCGATCACGATAAGTTCAAGGCAATTAATGCGTCTGGCGCTTAACTGTTTTCATCCAATCACGCAGGCCGTTGTCTATGGCCGAAAGAGGATCGGTGCCTGGCCATCGCACGTCTATTTTCCGGTGCCGGGCGAGGGGTTGCTGGCCAGATGTTTTCACCTGCACCCTTTGCTGGTCAGGGCCGGCGAAAAAGCATCATTTTCCGGCACCATCGACGGCGATTTCCTGACCGCCGCTTGTCCTGATTTTAATGATATCCAGGTGATCGGCAGCTCGGACGAGATACTGGCGGTCGAGTTGGATGAGCGCGCCCAGCCGCTGAACGGCGGCGCCATGAGGCCGAGCGCGCTTAACCTGGCGGCCTGGGCGAAGTACAATGCCGACCCGTACCACCGGGAATATTTTAAGACAAGCATCAAGTTCATCGCGGACGAAACAGCGGCGAGCTGGGCGGCGGCGGAAGGGCTGGCTGCCGGGCTGGCCGATAAAATATTTTTCTGGTTGAGATTCGAGCCAT
>JAQUOB010000016.1:3684-13098 GCA_028717325.1 Candidatus Margulisiibacteriota bacterium | reverse complement strand
AGTCGCCCACCTCGTCCGAAACTCCGATGATCGGCAGAACGGCCGGATTGGAAAGGTTCAGTCTCGCGTGTTCGGCCGTCAATTCAAAAAGCCCGAACAGGTTGATCTTGACCCCGCCGTAACCCTGCGTCAGTCGGGTAGGCAGAGGGGCGGCTGTGATCGGGGCGGGCAAATTGGTTATCAGACTGCCGCCCGCGGTAAACTCCAGCCAGCCGAAGAGAGGCGGTAGTTTCGGGGTGAAACTGGCAAACCCGAAATTCGAGTCCTGGCTGACATCTCTTACATAACCCAGCTTGCCGACCGAGGCGTTTAAGCTGAAAAGGCCCTGATCGTAATTTGCCAAGATCATGTCCGAGGTCGTATCGATAAAGAGGCTGTTGCCGAAGGGGGTATAGCCCTGATAGTAAGTGGACCGTCCGGCCTGCACCGCGCAGGGCTGGTTTTTGAACAAGACATAACCGTTATCGATGACGGGCGAGCTCAAGGCGGCATTGCCGCCAAAAGAATAGGTGGAATTCAACGAACCATAAACCGAAACGTCCTGGCCCAAAGACCGCTCGACCGAGAGCCGGATCGTCTGAAGAGCGGAGGCGTTGGTCAGGGTTTGCCCCGGCCCTTTCCCGTTGACGATTTGCGAAGCGTCAAGCTGCGTGGTCAAAAAAGTTTTAAAACCGTACTCGACCGGTTTTTCACGAGCCGGGGTTTCGATCTCTTTCAGCTTGAGGAAGATCGCTTTGATCAGATTGACCGTAAAAAAAGACAGCTCATAGCGATTGACATATTCGCCGCCATTAAATTTATTGTTCGGTCCTCCTTCGAGCACGCCCAGCCAGACCAATTTTTGGACGGTTTCGTAGGCAAAGTGGTCCGGCGGCACATCGCTGTAGGCTAGGGTGGGCTCGGCGGTCTTAAACTTAATAACGTCCGCCAGCGCTCTTTCGATGGCCGCTAGGGTAAAAAAGATCATCTGGTAGCGGTTGATCTTGCGATCGCCATACAATAGTTCCCTCTGCTCTCCGGCCGGGATGACCCCGAGCTTGATCAGTTTCTGCACCGAGCGATAAGCAAAATTACCGGGCGGCACGTCCTTATAAGCGAGGGCCGGGTTGGCGGTCGTTAGCTCTCCGGTTTCCCCGACCAGGATTTTTTCCAGGACCCGGCTGACAAAGTCGACCAATAAATACTGATTGATCAAATAGTCGCCGTAAAACTTCCGGTCCGGTCCCGGCGTCAATATTCCTTCGCCGACCAGTTCGTTGACCGCCGGCCCGGCGTAATTGCCCTCGGGAATATCCGAATATTCGCTGACGGCCGCTTCAGCCGGCGCTTTTTTTTCTGCGCCTTTCACACGGCCCGATAAATGGTCCAATACCTTGGTGGTAAAGACGGCCATTTCATTACGATCGACCGTCTGATCGCCGCTGAAAATACCGTAGCCGTTGAGCAGGCCGGCCGCGATCAGTTTCTTGACGAATACATAACTTGGATTGTCCGGTTTGAGGTCCAGGTAGATCGCCGTCGCAGAGGCCGGCAGGGCGGAGTCCGTTATCTTTTCCAAAAACAGCGCGTAGTATGAATAGAAAGCATAACGGTTAACCAGTGCTTTCCCTTCAAAACGTTTTTGCCCCGAAACGGTAAAAACCCCCAGTTTGACCAGGTCGGCAACCGCCTTATAAGCATAATGACTTGGCGGGACATCGACAAAAAAATCTTCAAGCGGGCGCGCCTCTATCTCTTTGAGTTGCCCCGCCCGCTCAATTAATTTATCCATGATAACGGCCAGCTGGTACAGGGTCAGGCTGTCGTTGCCGTTGAACTTATTATTGGCCGGGACGGTAATAATGCCGTTGGCTACAAGTTTTTTAACGGCCGGATAGGCCGGCTGGCCGGCTGAAATATCGATAAATTCCGCCAGGCAGGGGAGAGCAAAACAAATGAGGACCAAAACAACGAATATTTCTTTTTTTGCTTTCACTGGGGAATATTATAACACAGACCCTCCCCGGCAACAGCAGCAGGCGGGGGTTGCTATTTTTTGAACGGATTTGGAATATGATCGGGGTCGAATTTATCGGAAGTTGTCGATTGCTTGACTGATGGCGCCTTATATCCCGGCGTAAAAGGATTGTCAATATGTTCGGGATCGAAAGACTTAGAACTTGCCGGTTTTGCAATAGGATAGGTGCAATAACGCGGTCCGTCTGAACTTATTTTACTCATTTGTGTTTTACTCCTTTAATCTCAAAATTGAGCTTCTTACAATAATATTAATCGTATTTTGCCGTCAATTTCTTGCGTGATTCTTACTAAGAGCCCGCTCTCGCTTGACAATCAAACAGGGGGGGATATACTAACCTGGTTAGCAAGTGAGAGGAGGTGAGTTAAAATGGCGAAAAAATCTGCAAAAGACAAGTTAGCTGCTATCAAAAATGAGGCCGTTAAACCCCCAGCCATAGGCATCTCGACTGAGTGCGGTGGCGGTGGTGGAATTACGATCGGCAAAGGCGGCGATAGCGGCGTCATATCAAGCCCAAGGAAATCATTAGCAGAACAAGCAATTCCCGCCAAGGATTTCAAACAGACAATGAAATAATGAAAGACGGCTGATGTCTGGTTTTACATGGCGCAAAAGATCAAATGAAGCCCGGCCCCGCGGGAATGTAGAAAAAGCGGCTCGGTGTGATATAATATTACCTCAATGGCAACCACCTACGCGGTCGTTAACCAAAAAGGCGGGGTCGGTAAAACCACCACCACCGTCAATCTGGCCGCTTACCTCGCGACTTTCGGGAAAAAAGTACTGCTGATCGATATCGACCCGCAAAGCAACGCCGGCGTCGGTCTAGGCGTCGACCGCTCGCTGATCAAGGAATGCCTCTACAATATTTTGATCGAAGGCGTCCCGATCAAAGACGCGATCATAAAAAGTAATATCTCCAACCTCGACGTTCTGCCCTCGACCCCGCGCTTGGCCGGCGCCGAAGTCGAGCTGGTCGGTATGGAGCCGCGGGAAACCCGGCTCAAAGAAGCGCTGGCCGAGATCAAGGCCGACTACGACCTGCTGGTGATCGATTGTCCTCCTTCCCTGTCGCTTCTAACGGTGAACGCGCTGACGGCGGCCGATGAAGTCATTATCCCTATCCAGTGCGAATACTACGCGCTGGAGGGGATCAGCCAGCTGACCCACACGCTGGAGCTGGTCAGGGAGAGCTTGAACCCGGCTTTAAAGATACGCGGCATTGTGCTCACAATGTTCGATCCGCGCACTCTGCTCTCTTCGCAGGTGGCTAATGAGGCCCGTAAATATTTTGGCAACAAGGTCTTTAAAACCGTTATCCCCCGCAACGTCCGCCTGGCGGAGGCCCCGAGTTTTGGGCAACCAATACTCTTTTATGATCCGGGCAGTAAAGGGGCGGAGGCCTACGAAAATCTGTGTCGGGAGGTGTTGGATGATGGCTAATACTAACAGCAGCAAGAGAGGTCTGGGAAAAGGATTAGGGGCTTTGATCCCGCAGGGCTCGGTCTTTGTCGGCGGCCGCACCATCGTCAATGTTGACATTAATAATGTTGTGCCGAATCCGCGCCAGCCGCGCACCCGTTTCTCAAAAGAGTCGCTTCACGAGCTCTCCGAATCGATCAAGACGCAGGGCGTGATCGAGCCGATCCTGACCCGCATGCGCGACGGTAAATATGAACTGGTGGCGGGCGAACGCCGCCTGCGCGCCGCCAAGCTGGCCGGCATCGCCGCCATACCGGCGATCGTCAAGGACTTTACCGACCAGCAGTCGCTTGAGCTGTCGCTGATCGAAAACCTCCAGCGTGAAGACCTCAACCCGATGGATGAGGCGGAGGGCTACGCCCGCCTGACCTCCGAATTCAGCCTGACCCAGGAAGCCGTTTCGAAGCGGGTCGGCAAAGACCGCTCAACCGTTACCAACATGATCCGCCTGCTTTCCCTGCCCAAACAGGTCAAGGAAAGTTTACGCAAGGGCGAAATAACCGTCGGGCATGCCCGGCCGCTGCTGGCGCTGGACGCCGCCGATAAGCAGATTCATTTCTGGCACGAGATCGTCAAGGGCGGCTTGAATGTTCGCGACGCTGAAATTCTCGTCACGGGCAAGGAAGAGAAATCAAAGGTCAAAAAAGGCGGGCGCAAACGCGCTTTTACCCAGAACGTTGAATTGAACGCGCTGGTCGAACAGCTGACCGAGCACCTGGCCACCAAAGTCAAGGTCCACGGCTCCCCCGATCGCGGACGCATTGAGATCGAATATTATTCGAAGGAAGACCTCGAAAGGGTGCTCGAGCTTATAACCGGCGGAAAAATAAAAAGAGAAGTAACGGCTTCGATCGCGCCTGTTATTATTCACTCGGCAACCGAAACGCTGCCGCCGCCTACGGCCTATAGCGCGCAGTAATCAGCTTTCTCGCCTCAACAAAGAAGATGGGCGTGAGCGAGACCACGGCTATCAACAGCCAGTCGATCGCCTCCAGCGGCACCGTCCTGAATGCGAATTGCAGAAAAGGCACATAGACGACCAAAACCTGCAAGACTATGGTCGAGCCGACCGCCAGCGCGAGATAAACGTTGGAAAAGAGCCCCAGCTTAAAGATCGATTTATCAAGCGACCGGCAGTTCAGGACGTGCGCCATCTGCAGTAAAGATAAAGTCGTGAAAGCAACTGTCCGCGCTTTATCGATCCCCGTCCCGTTCAAATTGAGACTGAACAGGCAGAGCGTTCCGACCGCCATCAGGGTGCCGATCCCCAGCATGCTCATCAGCAGGCCGCCGGCAAAGATGCTCTCGTTCGGATCGCGCGGCGGTTTTTGCATTATTCCCTTTTCGATCGGCTCGGCCGAGAGGGCGACCGCGGGCAAACCGTCGGTCACCAAATTTACCCAGAGGATGTGGATCGGCAAAAGCGGCAGCGGCCAACGCAGGACTATCGAAAAGAACATGGTGAATATCTCGCCCGAATTGGTCGAGAGCATGTAGCGGATAAATTTCTTGATGTTGTCATAGATACCCCGCCCCTCCTCGACCGCCGCCACGATCGTCGCGAAATTGTCGTCGGTCAGCACCATATCGGCCGCCGCGCGCGCCACGTCGGTGCCCGACTCGCCCATGGCGATGCCGATGTCCGCTTTTTTGAGCGCCGGCGCGTCATTCACCCCGTCGCCGGTCATGGCCACGATCTCGCCGCGGCTCTTGAGCGCCTCGATGATCCTTAACTTGTGCTCCGGCGAAACCCGCGCGAAGACATTGATCGCCTTAACTTTTTCTTTTAATTCGGGAACGCTCATCGCCTCAAGCTCCCGCCCCGTCAGGACCTCCGAATCACTCTTCGCTATACCCAATTCGATCGCAATGGCCAGGGCAGTTAATTTGTGGTCACCGGTTATCATAATGGGCCTGATCCCGGCCTGCCGGCATAGTTTCACCGCTTCAAAGGCTTCCGGCCTGGGGGGGTCGGACATCGCCACATAGCCGAGAAATTCCAGCTCCGTTTCTGTCAGCTCCTGGGGCCGATGCTGATCTTTTTTATAAGCCAGACCAAGAACTCGCTGGCCGCCGGCTTCATATTGACGACTCTCGGCCAGGACCCTCTCTTTTTCGGCCGGGCCGAGGACCGTTCTTTCAATGATAATTTCCAGCGCGCCTTTGGCAAACGCTACGTAGCTGCCGTCGGTTAAGCGATGAAGGGTCGTCATCATCTTGCGGGTCGAATCAAAAGGGATCTCCTGGTGGCGGGGGTAATCGTTTTCCAGCTCTTTCTTGCTAAAGCCGGCGTCCTCGGCGGCGCTGACCAGTGCCGTTTCGGTCGGGTCGCCGATCTCTGAGGTAGCGTCGTTGCAGAGCGCTCCGGCTTTGAGCAGGAGGCCCCTTTCGTTTTCCCTGAAGGGATTGACGCTCTGAACTTTCATTTTGTTTTGCGTCAGGGTCCCGGTTTTGTCCGAACAGATCACCGTGGTAGAGCCCAGCGTCTCGACCGCCGGCAGTTTTCTAATAACGGCCTTCTTTTTGGCCATCCGGTAAGCGCCCAACGCCAGCGAAATGGTGATGACCGCCGGCAGGCCTTCGGGAATGGCGGCGACCGCCAGCGAGATCGAGGTCAGAAGCATTTCAAAAACATTATCTCCCTCCAAAACACCGGCCAGAAAAACGATAAAACAGATAGAGAGAGCGATCCCGGCCAGCCACTTGCCGAGCTCGGCAAAACGTTTCTGCAGCGGGGTTTCTTCGGCCTCGCTTGATTCGATCAGCCGGGCGATCTTGCCCACTTCGGTGCGCATGCCGGTTTCAACCACAATGCCCCTGGCCCGGCCGTAGACAACGATAGTGCCGGCAAAAGCCATGTTTGTTTGATCGTTGACCAGAACATTGGCGCCGGCCAGCGGCTCGTCGGTTTTTTCGACCGGCACCGATTCACCGGTCAGGGCCGATTCGTCCACCTTAAGATTAACGCTTTTGAGCAGCCGAATATCGGCCGGGATATAATTGCCCGCTTCGAGCAGGATCAGGTCTCCGGGCGCCAGCTCGCTCGAATCGATCTTCACGATCTGGCCGGCTCTCACCACCATCGCCTGCGGCCCCGTCAGCTTCTTTAGGGCGGCAATGGCTTTTTCCGCCCGCGCCTGCTGGGTCGTTCCCAGCAAAGCATTAATGATCACAATGATCAGGATCATGACGGTATCTTTAACCTCGCCGATCAAGCCGGAAACCAGCGCCGCCAGCAGGAGGACAATGATCATGATGTCCTTAAACTGGTCGAAAAATATTTTCCAGGCCGGGGTCAGTTTTCTCTCCCGCAGCTGATTGGGGCCGAACTCGCGGAGTCGCTCTGCGACCTCGGCCCCGGCCAGACCGTTTAGCCAGTCGGTTTTAAGCTCGGCGGCGGCTTGCTCGGCCGATAAATTGTACCAGTTTGACATCAGAAGCGATTTTATCACGCTCAGAAACAGGTAACAATCGGGGAATCCGGCGGCCGGCCGGACTTGGCTTTTGGCCGGACATGTGCTAAAATTACCCTCGATATGGTCAAGATCTTCCCATTTCGCGGCGTTTATTATAACAAGAAGAAGCTCAAAAACCTCTCGAAAGTCATGACCCCGCCTTACGATATAGTCAGTCCGGAAATGCAGGCCAAGCTGTACGATCTCAACGATTTCAATTTCATTCGGCTGATCCTCGGCAAAGAATTTGCCGGGGATAATGAATACAACAACCGCTACGTCAGGGCCGCCGCCTTCCTGAACGGCTGGCTGCGCCACAAAGTTCTCTTGACCGATGACAAACCGGCGATCTACATTTACGAACAGCGGTTCACCGTCTCCGGCAAGAAGTTTGTCCGGGTCGGCTTCATCTCGATCCTGCGGCTTGAAGATATGGGTCGCGGCAAAGTTTTTCCTCACGAAGAAACTTATCCCCGCGCCAAACTTGATCGTCTCCAGCTCATGCGGACGACCAGTGCCGACCTTGATTCGATCTTTGCTTTTTATTCGGATAAAAAAGATAAGATCGGCAAAGTTACCAGGCAGACCATGAAGAAGAAACCTTTTATTGAAGTCAAAGACCTGGACAACGTCGTTCACCGGCTCTGGAAGATCGATAAAAAGCCGCTGATCAACAAGCTTGTCCAGGAGATGAAGGATAAAGCCGTCTTCATCGCCGACGGCCATCATCGCTACGAGGCGGCCGTGCGCAACAAAAATGAGCTCAAGATGAAAAACACCAAGTTTTCCGAAGACGAGGCCTACAACCATGTCATGGTTTATTTTACCCCGATCGAAAACAAGGGGCTGGTTGTCCTCCCCATCCACCGGACGGTCTCCAACCTGGCCTATTTTGACCCGATCAGGTTCGAAAACGACCTGGCGGAATATTTTGACGTCGTGCCCTACCCGGCTACCAAGAAAACCGTCGGCAAGATCAGGAAAAAATTATTGAAGGATATGCAGAAAGTTACGGATAAGCACGCGATCGGCCTCTATCTTGGCAACTACCGTTATTTCCTGCTGCGGCTCAAAGACGAAAAAATGATCGATGAAATGGTGGCGGAAGAAAAACCCAAGGCCTGGAAGCACCTCGACGTCACAATTTTACATTACGCGGTCTTTGACCGGCTCCTGAACATGGCTAACGAGACCGAAGACAAGGTCACATATTTTAAGAGCGAGGAAGAAGCTGTCAAGGCCGTCGACGAGAAAGGGGCCGTGATGGCCTTTCTGCTCAATCCGACCAGGATCGAAGAGATCATCGCCGTGGCCAGCGAGCTCGAGAAAATGCCCCACAAATCGACTTATTTCTACCCCAAACTGCTGTCCGGCCCGGTCTTCTACAGATTCGAGCACGGGGAGAAGGTCAAGCTTTAGGGAGCCTAAATCCTATCTTCTCTTTAGGTTTGATCGGCGGTTCGATTAAGGCTTTAATCGCCCCAAATACTATCTTAAATTGTCCGTCATATTTGCTTTCCATCGCTTCGATTTTTTTCAATAATTCTTTATGAGAAGCAAGAATCCGCCGCAGTTTTGTAAAAGTCCGCATAATTTGTATGTTCACCTGAATAGCTCTTTTGCTTCTAAGAACGGAAGATAACATCGCGACTCCTTGTTCTGTGAAAGCGAGCGGGAGCTTCCTTGTGCCTCCCCATCTTGATGTGCCAAATTGGCATATCAAGTTATCAAGTTCTTGTTTATTCAATTGGAACATAAAATCCTCGGGAAACCGATCCAGGTTTCTTCTCACCGCCCTGTTTAACTCCCCTGTCATAACGCCATAAAGATGGGACAGATCTTTGTCTAACATAACTTTCTGTCCTCTTAATAAATAGATCGTTTTTTCAATTCTTTCTTCTGGAATTAATTTATTCATTTGCTTGCCTCCCTTAATCGGCTAACGCGTGGAAAAGGCGTCTCCGGCGAGGCCGGAGACGCCCTCCGATTTAAGCCGCTACAGCGCAGGCTCCCTGGAGCGCATCGACGAATTCGCCGATCTTTTCCTGGAAGACCATGATATTGTGGTGTTCGAATTTATCTTTCTCGATCAACTTGCTTTCAGTTAAAGTCACGTACTTTTTATTGTTGCTGGCTTCTTTGACCGTGATAAAATAAGTCCTTTGCCCGGCTTTAACCATCCGATTGAACAACTCGTTCTTTTCTTTGCCGTTTTCTTTTCTTTCCATCTTTCTCACCTCCTTTTTTTCTGTTTTAGCTGGTTTTTGCTAGTGATTTTAAACCACCTATCCACCTATCAACCCAACCACCTAGCCACCCATCAACCCAATTAACTAACAAACCTTTTCATAACTAATTATTCTTTCTTTCAGCCAGTTCCATCTTAACCAGGCCTGCAGTTCGTCCGAACGCATATAAATCTCTCGAATGCTGTTGTAAGGCAATTGATAAATAACTCTA
>JAQUOB010000016.1:0-3584 GCA_028717325.1 Candidatus Margulisiibacteriota bacterium | reverse complement strand
CTAACAAACCTTTTCATAACTAATTATTCTTTCTTTCAGCCAGTTCCATCTTAACCAGGCCTGCAGTTCGTCCGAACGCATATAAATCTCTCGAATGCTGTTGTAAGGCAATTGATAAATAACTCTATACATCAAATTCCACCTCCTTTTGAAGGATTTCGATCAAGCGACCGATACTGCGTCGCTTCGGCAACGTGCTTCGCCCCGATATTGGCCGCGCCTTCCAGATCAGCGATCGTGCGTGAAACTTTTAAGATCCGGTCGTACGCCCGCGCGCTCAGCTGTAAATGGAGAATGGCCGATTTCAAAAGCTCTTCGGCTTCGGTCTCAAGCCGGCAGGCTTCTCTGATCTGCCGGGGGGTCAGCCGCGCGTTGCTGCAGGTTTCAGAGCCTTTGAACCTCTCCTGCTGGATCCGGCGCGCCCGGCTGACCCGCTCACGGATCAAGCTCGAAGGTTCGCTATCGGGCTGCGCCGAGAGCTCTTCTTTCTTTAAGCGCGGAACTTCGATATGAAGGTCGATGCGATCAAGCAGCGGCCCGGACAGCCGGCTCCAATAACGCTGGACCTGATGGGGCAAGCAGACGCAGGTCTTGACGGGATCCATGTAATTGCCGCAAGGACAAGGGTTCATCGCCGCCACCAGCATAAATTGAGCGGGATAAGTTAAAGTCGAATGCGCCCGCGAAATAGTGACCTGCCCATCCTCTAACGGCTGGCGCAGGACCTCCAGAACGCCGCGTTCGAATTCGGGAAATTCATCCAGGAACAGAACCCCGTGGTGCGCCAGCGAAACTTCTCCCGGACGGGGGATCCGGCCGCCCCCGATGATGCCGATATTCGAGGTAGTGTGATGAGGCGAACGGAACGGCCGGCTGGTGACCAGCACCCGGCGGCCGTCCAGCAGGCCGGTCACGGAATAAAGTTTGGTCACTTCCAGCGCCTCGCTCAAGGAGAGAGGCGGCATGATGGTGGCAATTCGGCGGGCCAGCATCGTTTTGCCGGAGCCGGGTGAGCCGACCAGGAGCACGTTGTGTCCGCCCGCCGCCGCCACTTCCAGCGCCCGTTTGACGTGCCCCTGGCCCTTCACATCCGCAAAATCAAAACCGTATTCCGGCTCCGGCGGCAGGAGAGCATTGATATCTATTTTATGCGGCTGGATTTCCCTGGCGCCGCTCAAATATTCGGCCGCGCCGCGGAGCGTCCCAACCGGTATGATATCGATGCCTTCAACCAGCGCCGCTTCATCGGCGTTTTCCAGCGAGACCAGGATCTTTTTCGCTCCTGCTTTTTTTAATGAGAGGCAGATCGACAGTATGCCGTTGACCCCGCGCACGCGGCCGTCCAGCGACAGCTCGCCCACCATGAACGCCCCGTCAAGATTTTTTGCCCCGATCTGTTCCGAGACCAAAAGCATGCCGAGCGCAATGGGCAGGTCATAGAGCGGGCCTTCTTTTCGGGTGTCGGCGGGAGCCAGATTGATCGTGAAATAGCCGGGCGGGGACTGAAAGCCGGAATTTTCTATCGCCGCGCGCACGCGGTCGCGCGATTCTTTGACCGAAGCGTCCGGCAGTCCCACGATGGATTGGCCGGGCAGTCTTTTTTGAGCGTCGATCTCGACCTCAACCTGGTAGGCATCTAAACCAAGGATCGCCGCCGAATTTATTTTAACCAACATATTAGTTCACCGTAAAAGCATTTTTGTAAAGTTCGATCGCCCGCGAACCGTCCGGCCGACGATAGATGGTCACCACGTCAAAACGGCAAGCCATGTCCTTGATGCCGTTCTTATAGAGGTAGGTCCGCGCCGCGTGGATTATGCTCTGTCTTTTGCTTTTTGTGACCGCGCCAGCCGGGCTACCGTAACAGCGGAAGGAATAATTTTTGACTTCAACAAACACCAGAAAGTCGCCATCGCGGGCAATCAGATCAACCTCGCCCTGCTGTGAGCGGTAATTCCGTTCGCTGATCCGATAGCCGTTTTGCTCAAGATATTTTTCGGCAATTTCCTCGCCTTGTCTGCCGTTTTGATAGCTTTCGATGCCCATACCGGCAGAAAAGCAATCTTATTGCCACGTTCACCCTGAACCTGTCGAAGGGCTTAAGCAGGGAAAAATCGGCGGATTTTCGCCGGTGAGGTAATAAAGAAAGCCCCGCACTTTCTTCAAAACTTCTTAGAAAGTGCGGGGCAAAATAACTTAGTTCAATTGATCGAAGAGGTGCTGGCCCATGTTGAACTTGGCCACGTTGCGGGCGGGGATCGTCAGCTTCTTGCCGGTTTGCGGATTGCGTCCGGCTCGGGCTTTGCGGCGAACCTTCTTCCAGGTGCCGAAACCGACCAGGCGGACCTCCTGGCCTTTCTTGAGCGAAGATTCGATCGTATTAAAGGTCGTATCCAGCATGTTCATACAGGCCGCCTTTGACATCTTGTTCTGTTTGGCGATCTGCGCGCATAATTGTTGTTTGTTCATTCGATTCACCTCCTTGTCTTGCTTGAATGGTAAGCATTTTACAACAGCGGCTCGGAATGTCAAGCCATTTCTGAAACGGGAAAAAAAGAGCGGCGGTGAATATTGCAGGGGCCGTACCGCGCGAGTTTCTTTAAATGATCTTTTGTCCCGTAACCCTTGTGTTGTGCAAAACCATAGAGAGGGAATTTTTCATGATATTTTATCATCAACCGGTCACGCGTCACTTTGGCCATGATCGAAGCGGCGGCGATCGAGGCGCATTTCCCATCCCCGCCCGTAATGCCAATCTGGGCGATCGGCAGGGCCAGGCGGCTTCGGCCACCGTCAAGCAATAGGTATTCGGGCTCGATAGTCAGTTTTTCGACCGCCATTTTCATGACCAGAAAGTTGGCCCGGCCGATACCCAACCGGTCGATCAGCCGGTGGCTGACCGCAGCGATCCCCACACCAAGCGCAGCTCTTTTGATCTCCACAAAAAGACGTTCTCGTGATTTAGGGGTTAATTTTTTTGAATCGTTCAGGCCGGGGAGTGAAAAATTTTTGGGTAAAATGACCGCCGCCGCTACGATCGGGCCGGCCAGCGGGCCGCGGCCGACCTCGTCAACGCCGGCAATTAACCTGAAGCCCTGGCGGGCAAGTTTTCTCTCATAGAGATTTGAGAGCATTTGATCTTCAGATCAAGCCGAATTTTGTCAGCGGCCAGATCCGCAGAAAAGCCTTACCGATAATGTTCTTTTTCGGCAAAAAACCCCAATACCGGCTGTCGGCCGAAGCCGGCCGGTTGTCGCCCATGACGAAATAAGAATCGGCGGGTATCTCGACCGGCCCGAAGTTGGCATAGTCCTGGTTCATGGTTTGCTTCATGTCGGCCGGCTCCTCGACCGGGGCGCCGTTCACCGTGATCACTCCGTCCTTGACCTCCAGGGTCTCACCCGGCAGACCGACGACCCTTTTGATCAGGTCTTTCTTTTGCTCGCCCATCGCCGGTACGGCCCGGAAAACTATTATTTCGAAACGTTGCGGCAGGCGGAAATTATAGACCACTTTGTTGACCACGATGCGGTCGCCGATATCAAGAGTCCTTTCCATCGAGCCGGAAGGGATCCAAAAAACCT
>JAQUOB010000015.1 GCA_028717325.1 Candidatus Margulisiibacteriota bacterium | reverse complement strand
GGAGAAGCTCTATATCGGCGATCGGCGCGGTTTGCCGGCCCGGCCTTTTATCTCGGCCGACTCGATCGAATTGCGCTACGCCTTCTGGCCGCTCTTTTCGCGCCAGCTTCTGATCAAAGAGGTCCGGTTGGTCAAACCCGAGATAATGATCGAAAAGAGCCTGCGCGGCGACTTCAATTTTTCCGACCTGATGACTGCGCCCAAACAATCCGCCAGGCCAGCCACCCAACCGCCAAAAACGAACACCGGCAAACTCCCCTTTGATCTATTGATCTCGAGTTTTTCGGTCGCCGGCGGCCGGGTCGTCTATATTGATGACGCCGCCAAAAGCTCGAACGAGGTTCGTAACCTGAACATCTCCGTTTCCGGATTTGAGCTGTCAAGGCTGAAACCGATCAGTTATAAGCTTGCCGCCGACTTGACTTATCAAAAAAAAATTATCCCCTTAGCGGTCTCTGGCAAGATCGGCCTTGATATTGATAAAGCAGCCGTTTCCCTGCCGGATACCATCCTTTCGATCGCCGGGGAAAAAGCTTCTATCGTTGCTGAAATAAAAACCAGGCCGGCAACGGACATCAAGTTTTCTGTCGCCTCCCGTGGGTTGTCCGTCGACCCGCTACTGGCGATCTTTGCCGCCCCGGCCGGCCCCAAAAAGGCGGCCAAACCCGGCGAACTGACCGCGGCGATCAACCAGGCAACGGCCGCCATCCCCCGGAACATTGCCGTCAATGGCGACTTCAAAATTAATAACCTGACTTTTCAAAAATTCAGGGTTGACCGGATCGACGCCGCTTTGTCGCTGACCGGCAAAGTCTTAACTGCCCGGTTGAACGAAGTTAAGATCTATGATGGGACTCTTTCCGGCCGCTTATCCGCCGATTTGAATGTCCCCGGCCTGTCGTATTCAGTCAACGATCTGCGCTTGGCCGGTTTTAATGCCGCTCCCTTCTCAAATGCCGTGGTCGCTACCTTTCTGACCAAACTGCCGGACTACAAAGACTTGATCGACAAAATCTACGGCAAGCTCGATCTTTCCGCTTCATTGAAAGGCCGGGGGGTCGAGCCCCAAACCATAATGGCAAATCTTTCTCTCAACGGTTCGCTGGCCTTGAAAAACGGCGAGCTCAAACGGCTTAAAACCCTGGCTGAAATAGGGAAAACCTTGAAATCAAATTCCCTTCAGCAGGACCTCAAATTCGGGGGGCTTTACACATCGTTTTCCTTTAATAACCAGGTAATAACCGCCAAAGCTTTAAAAATAGAAGAAACTGATTCCAGGCTTTATTTTAACGGGTCGGCGGACTTGAACTCGCTAAAATGGGTCCCCGGCAATCGCTTAACGCTAAAGCTTGCCCCCGCCCTGACCAGTGACCTGCCTAAAGAAACTTCAATTTTCAAGGACAAGGATGGTTGGCTGGAGCTGACCTTTGAGCTAACCGGCGACCTAAAAAAGCCCATTCCAAAGCCAATTTTGGCCAAATCCTTTGAAGCCGCCGTCGGCAAGTTTAATGTGAAAGTCGAGGCGGCCAAAGTTGAAATTGAGCAAAAAGCAAAGGCCGAACTTGCCAGCAAAGAGGCCGAAGCCAAAAAAGCGGCGGAAGAGCGGCTTAAGGAAGAGGCCAAAGGCAAGCTTAAAGAGTTGTTCGGCCGCTAGTTATCCCCTTCCCCGGGCCTAAAACCAAGCAAGTTTCCTCCCACTTATCACGATATATATAGTAGATGGGGGGCATCCACAATGAAGAAAACTATCGTCATTTTATTCGTGTTTTTGGCTCTGGCCGGGGCGGCTTTTGCCGTTACCGTTAAAGACCCTTATAACCTTGAAGTCAAAACTCTCTATTCCGCACCCGATGAAACTTCCAATGTGATATTTAAGGTCCCAATTGAAGTGCGGCTCCTCGATGTTTCGGCCGATGCCAACTGGGGCAAGGTCAAGATCGCCTTTAATCTCGGCCCGCTCGGCTATACCTATGTCGGCTGGGTTAAGATCCCGGTCGGCGAGATCCTGGCCTCCCGGATGGAAAAGGTGGCAAAAGCCCCCGCCCCTCAACCGGAAGAACAATAAATTCCCTTACGGATATCCGCAGCGTGTTTTGGCGTAACCCCACTTGTCTTAAAATCACAAACTTGATATAATCTCACCGGCTTGAATAACAAACAGGAGGTTATCTATGGTCAGCAAAATAATTAAAGTCCTCATCGGCCTCATTCTGGTTGCTCTTGGCGCCTGGACTATTCATCTTTGGTGGGGAGATCTCCTGACGTTGATTCGAGGCGGCCTCGGCTTGGTCCTGATCCTGGCGGGGCTTATCGCCTTTGCGCTCGTGGCCGACTGATCAGTTCGCCAAAAACACGGTGGATTTAAGCTTGAAAGAAGATTTGCTCAAGCTTCTTAAAGAAAAAGAAGCTATTAAGATCGGCGACTTTACCCTCTCTTCCGGCAAAAAAAGTAACTTTTACGTTGATTGCCGCAAGGTAACTCTGCATCCCCAGGGGGCCCGCTTAATCGCCAAACTCATCCTTGAAAAAATCAAAGGGCTGAGGGTTGACGCCATTGGGGGGCTGACTCTCGGCGCCGATCCGATCACCGCTTCGGTCGTCGCGCTAAGCGACCTCCCCGGTTTTATTGTCAGGAAAAAGGCCAAAGAACACGGCACAAAACAAAGGATCGAAGGCAACCTTAAGGCCGGCTGGAATGTCGTCATCGTCGAGGATGTGGCCACAACCGGCGCTTCCGCGCTGGAGGCGGTCGAAGCGGCGGAAGCGGCCGGGGCAGCGGTCATTAAGGTTATCTCCGTTGTTGACCGCGAAGAGGGCGCCGCCGAAGCCCTAAAAAAATATGATTTTGACCCTATCTTCAAAAAATCCGAGCTTCTGCCGCTACTTGCCTGACATTCTGATAATCTGATATACTCATATTCTGCCGCTTGCGCCGAGCGAGCGGAGCGAGTCGAGGCGCCCGTGTAGCTCAGTTGGTAGAGCACGTCCTTGGTAAGGACGAGGTCACCAGTTCAATCCTGGTCGCGGGCTTTTTGATTCTGCTTGACAAGAAGGCGGTATTTCATAGTATAATATACCGTTATATCGACTTTGTCGGAGAAAAATACTTTAGGAGGTAAATGAAATGGCAAGGGAAAAATTCGAGAGGAAAAAACCGCACGTAAATATCGGAACGATCGGGCACGTCGATCACGGCAAGACCACTCTGACGTCGGCTATCACCAAGGTGCTGGCGGCAAAAGGCATGGCCAAGGCCAAAGCATTCGATGAGATCGACAGCGCGCCGGAAGAAAAGGCCCGCGGTATCACCATCGCCATCGCTCACGTCGAGTATGAAACGGCAAAAAGGCACTACGCCCACATCGACTGCCCGGGACACGCCGACTATGTCAAGAACATGGTCATCGGCGCCGCCCAGATGGACGGGGCCATCCTCGTGGTTTCCGCCGCTGACGGACCGATGCCCCAGACCCGCGAGCACATTCTTCTCGCCCGGCAGGTCAACGTACCCGCCATCGTCGTTTTTCTCAATAAAATCGACATGGTCGACGACAAGGAATTGATCGATCTGGTCGAGGTCGAGACCCGCGACCTGCTCAAGAAGTATCAATACCCGGGCGATGAGATCCCGGTCATCCGCGGCTCCGCCTTGAAAGCTATGGAAAGCGGTGATCCGAACAGCCCCGACTGCAAACCGATCCTCGACCTGATGGATGCCGTCGACAACTATATTCCCGAACCGCAGCGCCCGCTCGACAAGCCTTTCCTGATGCCGATCGAGGACGTTTTCACGATCACCGGCCGCGGCACCGTCGGCACCGGCAGGATCACCCGCGGTAAGGTCAAGGTCGGGGAAGAGGTCGAGATCATCGGTCTCGGCTCTCACAAAAAAGCTGTCGTCACCGGCGTGGAAATGTTCCGCAAAACCCTTGATGAAGGCATGGCCGGCGACAACGTCGGCTTGCTGCTGCGCGGCGTGGAAAAAGAAGAGCTGTTGCGCGGCATGGTCCTGGCCAAAGCCGGCTCGATCAAACCGCACAAGAAGTTCGACGCGCAGGTTTACGTCCTGACCAAAGAGGAAGGCGGGCGGCACACACCGTTCTTTACCGGTTATAAGCCGCAATTCTTCATCAATACGACTGACGTCACCGGCGAGATCAAACTGCCCGATAAGGTTGAAATGGTCATGCCCGGCGACAACATCACGATGACCGTCGAACTGATCACCGACGTTGCGGTCGAAGAGGGCTTGAGGTTCGCCATCCGCGAAGGCGGCCGCACCGTAGGGGCCGGAGCAGTTTCTAAAATTATTGCGTAATAATTGAGAAACCTGTTTCGTCTTTTAAGCGTTTTGGCGGCTGTTTCCCTGGCCGTGGCAGTCGGGTTGATCGCGGTCGACTTTTTCCAGGCTCAGGGCAAGTTCCCCTACGCGACTTATATCGGCGAGGTCAATGTTTCCGGCCTTGAACAAGCCGAAGCTTACGATAAGCTCAGCCGCTTGAGCGTTTCGGGTATTTATACTCCAGTCGTTACTTTTGAATCCGAAAAACAGCTGATCTCTTTCTCGCCCGAAGCCCTTGGCATCGGGCTCGATATCGAAAGAACGGTCCGGCAGGCCTTCGAAGCCACCCATAGCCAGAGCTATCTAAAAGAATTAAAAGAGCGTCTTCAAAACGGGCCGGTTCGCAGCCGTCTGATTTTCGCCGTCAATGAAGAACAGTTAAGAAGCGTGCTCGAAACGCTGGCGGCGGAACTGGACTCGACCCCGAAGGACGCCAGCCTGGTCCTCTTTGAAGAAACCGGCGGCTATAACATCGAGCCGGATGAAATGGGCCGGGAGATCAAAATCAATGAAACGGTTGAGCTGTTCAAGTCACGGCTGGCCGCGGAAGAAAAATTCTTTCCGCTGGTTGTTGAATACACGCGCCCGCGCGTAACCGAGAAGGACCTGCGGGCTTTCCCGCCGGTGCATCGCTTATCCGCCTATACGACCTATTACGGCCGCCACGATTCCCCCAATCGGATCCATAATATCAAACTCATTGCCTCGTGGCTCGAGGGGACCTTGCTGCTTTCCGGTGAAACTTTTTCGCTCAACCAGGTGATCGGCGATATAACACCCGAGCGGGGATTTAAAGAAGCTTATACGATCATCGGCGGCGAGCTGGTTCCCTCGCTGGGCGGCGGCGCCTGCCAGATCGCGACCACTCTTTTTAACACCGTCTCCCTGGCGGACCTGAAAGTCATCCAGCGCCGCAATCATTCCTTTTATTTCAACATTTATCCGTTGGGGCGCGACGCCACCGTCTACCCCGGCCAGCTCGACTTTAAATTCGTGAACGATTCGGGCCATCCGGTCCTGATCAAGGCGGTCGCCACCAATCGCCGGCTCTCCTTCAGGCTATACGGAACGACAACCGGAAAAACCGTTAAATTCTCCGGTCCCTACGTCGAGATGTTGGAGAGCGGCGCCTACCGGCCGGCGGCCGTCAAAGAAGTCCTCAGCGCCGACAGCCCCTTTAGGACAACGGTGGCGCGCCGGGTCTATGACGCCGCGGGCAAACTGCTCAAAGAAGACGTCCTGCACAGCTATTATAAGCTTTACGGCGAAAAATCAAACGTCCCCATCGCCCGGCCGGAACCCCGATGAAGCAAAGGACGACAGAGCGAAGCTTTTCGATAAAAGGGATCGGCCTGCATTCCGGCTTGCCGTCCGAGATGACCGTTGAACCAGCGGCCGCGGGCAGCGGCCTTGTTTTTAACGTCGGCGGGAAAAAGTTCCTCGCCGTCTATAAAAATCTGGCCGGCAGTCGGCGGGGAACCACGCTGGACGGCGTCGCCGTGGTTGAACATTTTTTATCGGCGGCCTACGGCCTCGGCCTTGATAATCTCGAAATCAAAGTTTTGGGCGGCGAGCTGCCCATCGCCGACGGCAGCGCCCTGCCCTTTGCCCTGGCGCTCGAAAAGGCCGGGATCGTGGAGCAAGCGGCCGATAAGGTTTTTTTCGAGCTAAAAACGGGTATTAAAATCGGGGGGAAAGATGCCTGGCTTGAGGCCATGCCCTGCGATGGATTAAGGATCGAATTTATGGTAAAATTTGAAGGTTTGGGTGAGCAATTTTTTGTTTTTGACCCGGAAAAACAATCGTATATAAAAGAGATCGGCCCCGCCAGGACATTCGGCTACCTCGACGAGGCGGAGACGCTGAAGCGGGCAGGCCTGGCACTGGGGGCATCGTTCGATAACGCGCTGGTCCTGGGCAAGAATGGCTATGTTAATCAGCCAAGATTTGCCGATGAACTGGTCCGGCACAAGATACTCGACCTGATCGGCGATCTGGCGCTGCTCGGCCGGCCCCTGCACGCGTCGATAAAAGCGTATTGTTCGGGCCATAAACTGAATGCCGATCTTGTCCGTCTTATCCTGCAGGCCGACGAATCATAAAATAAGGAGGCTTCTGGCAAATGACCGAACTTGATATTAAAGAGATTTCAAAAATAATCCCGCACCGCTATCCTTTTCTCCTGATCGATCGCGTTATTGAGATCGAGGAAGGCAAGCGGGCCGTGGCAATCAAGAACGTGACCATGAACGAACCGTTTTTCCAGGGCCATTTTCCCGACCATCCGATCATGCCCGGAGTTTTGATCATCGAGGCCATGGCCCAGGTCGGCGTGGTCATGGCCCTGCGCATGCCGCAAACCGAGGGTAAACTCGTCTATTTTGCGGGCATCGACGGGGTGCGCTTCCGTCGCCCGGTCGTCCCCGGGGACCAGCTCCGATTGGAAGTTGAAACCATCTGGGTCAGAGGCAGCCTTGGCAAGATGAGGGGCAAAGCAACCGTCGGCGGCGAGATCGCCGTCGAAGGCGAGTTCATGTTCTCGCTGGCCGATAAATATCCGGGCAATATAAAGATCCACCCGGAAGCCGTCGTCCATCCAAAAGCGGTTATCGGCAAGAATGTCGAGATCGGCCCCTACACCGTCATCGGGCCCGACGTCAAGATCGGCGACGGGACCAAGATCAAGGCCCACTGTCTGGTCACCGGCTGGACGACGATCGGCCGTGAGAATGTGATCCACAACGGCACCAGCATCGGCGCTCCGCCCCAGGATGTCAAATACAAAGGCGAGAAGGGCGACATTATTATCGGCGACAAAAACACGATCCGCGAGTTTGTAACCATTCACCTCCCGTCCGGCGGCGGGGAAACCCGGATCGGCAATGAAAACTTTATCATGGTCCATGCCCATATCCCGCACAATTGCCTGATCGGCAATCAGGTGGTGATCGGCGGCTATGTCGGCCTTGCCGGCTACACGGAGATCGGGGATCAGGCGGTGGTCGGCGGCATGGCCGGCATCCACCAGTTTGTCAGGATCGGCCGCCTGACGATGGTCGGGGCCCAGTCTAAAGTGACGCAGGACATTCCGCCGTTCATGCTGGTTGAGGGCAACCCCGCCCAGGTGCGCGGCATCAATTCGATCGGGCTTCAGCGCCGCGGCATTTCCCAGGACGGCCAATCCGAGCTCAAGAAAGCCTTCAAGCTCTTGTACGAATCGGGCCACAACACGGCGGAAGCCGCAAAAGATATTAAAAAGCGCCTCCGGCCTTTGCCGGAGATCGAACAGCTCGTTGCTTTCCTGGAAGAAGAAAGCCACCGCGGCATCAGCAAAAAGACCGCGCTGGAACAGGAAGCGGAAGAGCTGGTCCTGCCCGAAATCCCCGAACTCGGCATATGAAGATCATGATCTCCGCCGGAGAGGTCTCCGGCGACGTTCATGGTTCATATTTAGTCAAAGAATTAAAAAAACTTCGCCCCGATATTTCTTTTTTTGGCGTCGGTTCCGACCGATTGGCCGCGGCGGGGATGGAGATACGCTTCGACATAACCAAAAGAGGCACGATCGGCTTGCTCGAGGCCCTGCCCAACCTCTGGCCGATCTTCTCGACCTTTCTTAAAATAAAAAAACTGATCCGCCGCGAGAAACCGGACCTGGTCATCCTGATCGATTCTCAAGGCCTCAACCTCCCGCTGGCTAAATTCTGCCGAAAAATCGGCCTCAAGACCGTTTACTATGTGGCACCGCAGGATTGGCTGTGGGGCACGCCGGCGGGCGTGAAAAGAACGGCCGGGGCGGTCGGTCTGATCGTCGCTATTTTTGAGAAAGAATTTGAAGCGTACAAAAAAGCCGGCGCCAATGTCGTCTATTTTGGCCACCCGCTCCTGGACATTGTCACGAGTCGAGCGCCACGAGTCGCGGGCCAGATCTGCCTCTGCCCCGGCAGCCGCACCCATGAGCTCAAAACCCTATTCCCTATTTTGCTCGAGGCCTCCGGATTGATCCAAACGCAGCTTCCTGACGCAACGTTCATCATCCCCGCCGCGACTCAAGACATTTATAATGAAATTCGTTCCTTAATTAACCATTCATCATTGGCCATTAGCCATTACAAAGTTGTTGAGGGGAAAACTTACGATACAATCGCTACTTCCGATCTCGCCCTTTGCGCCTCCGGGACAATCAATCTGGAAGCGTCCCTCCTAGGCGTCCCTAATATCATGGCGTATAAGCTTTCCCGGCTCACTTACTTTCTTGGCAAATACGTCCTGAAAATAGACAAGAAGATCAAATATTTTTCCATGCCTAATATTCTTCTCGATGAAAAAATAATCCCTGAATTTATCATGTCCGACGCCGAGCCGAAAACAATTGCCGCCGCGGCCGTCGGCATCCTGAACGATCGCGATAAGCAGGCGCAAATGAAAAGCGCTTTCACACGTTTAAGGCGCGCCCTCGGCGCCCCCGGCGCGATCCATCGCGCCGCGCAGGCCATCCTCGATTTCGCCGGTTGAGCCGGGCGCTTTCACGCGCCGGCGAAAAATGATATAATTATTTTTAATGACGGTCCCATTTTTTGACATCACCAGACAAAATGATTCCTTAAGAAAAGAGATCGACGCGGCCGTGAGCCGGGTTATTGACAAAGGCCGGTTCATTCTGGGCGAGAACGTGACTCTGCTCGAAAAAGAATTCGCCGCTTATTGCGGCACAAAGTTCGCGGTCGGCGTTGCTTCGGGCACCGACGCGCTGCATCTGGCCCTCAGGGCCTGCGGCGTTAAGGAAGGAGACGAGGTCCTCACAACTCCTTTTACTTTTGTCGCCACCGCCGAAGCGATCGCTTACTGTGGCGCTACCCCTGTTTTTATTGACATAGAGCCAAAAACATTTAATATTGACCCGGCACGGATCAAAGAAAAAATCACCAAAAAAACCCGTGCCATCCTGCCGGTACATCTGTATGGCCTGGCCAGTGACCTGGGAGCGATTGGCGACATCGCCCGGGAACACGGCTTAAAGCTGATTGAAGACTGCGCCCAGGCCGCTGGGGCCGAGGCCGACGGCCGAAAGGTCGGCGGCTTTGGCGAGGCTGGCTGTTTCTCTTTCTTCCCCACCAAAAATCTGGGTTGTTTTGGTGACGGCGGGCTCGTCACGACCAATGATGAAAAAATTGCCGATGAAATAAGGATCCTCCGGGGCCATGGCAGCCGCAAAACCTATCACTATGACCTAATCGGCTACAACAGCCGCCTTGACGAACTTCAGGCCGCCGTCTTGCGCGTTAAACTGCCTCACCTTGATGGGCTGATCACCTCCCGGCAAAAAAAGGCGAGTATTTATTATAAACATCTGAAAAATCTTAGCGATATCGTCCTGCCTCACGAGCCGGCCGGCCATAAACATACCTATAACCAATATACGATCCGCACCGAGAGGCGCGATGACCTCTTTGAATTCCTGAAAATGAAAAGCATCGGCTCCATGGTCTACTACCCTCTATCCCTTCACCTGCAAAAGGCCTTTGCCGGCTTAAAACATAGCGCCGGGGCCTTTCCGCAAAGCGAAAAAGCACAAGCCGAAGTCATTTCCTTGCCCATCTTCCCCGAATTGACCGATCAGGAAGCGGAAGACGCCTGTCACGCGATCGCGAGCTATTTCGAGCGATGATCAAAGGCAGAGGCATTAAATTCGGGGTCATAGGGACCGGGGCCATGGGCAAAAACCACGGGCGGATCGCCTCGACGTTAGCCGGTTTGAACCTTGTTGGGGTGTCGGATATTAACCTGCCTTCGGCCGAAGAATTTGCCGCGCCCTTAAAGATCAAAGCTTTCGGCGATTATAAGGACCTCCTCCCTTTGACGGAAGCCCTTTCTATTGCCACTCCCACTCTGACTCACTTTTCCATCGCCTCCGACTGTCTCAACGCCGGCCGACACGTCTTGCTTGAGAAACCATTCACCGGCTCCGCCGCGACCGCCCGCTCCATAATAAACCTGGCCCAGCAGAAAGGGCTCATTCTGACAGCCGGCTTGATTGAAAGATATAACCCTGCCTTCCAACGCCTGCTCAAAGAAATAAAAGGCGAAAAAATTATCGGCGTGGACATCAAGCGTCTGAGTCCTTTCCCCGAAAGGATTGCCGACACCGACGTCATTTTTGATATGATGTTGCATGACCTTGACCTTCTCCTGCAGATCGTGCCGGACGAGATAATAGACATCCAGGCCAAGGGCGAAAAGATCAGGACCAAAATGATCGACAGGGCCATCGTCAGCCTGACCCACAAGTCCGGGACGATTTCACGCATCGAAGCAAGTCGAGTTTTTAGCTCTAGGACAAGAAAAATAACGGTTACGACCGAGAAGTTTCTGATCGAGGCCGATCTGTTGAACAAAACTATTTACATCCGGGATTTTTCTTCCCCCACACCCAGCACACTGCCGGTGAAGCCGGTCGATCAACTGACCGAAGAGCTCAAAGACTTTATCCGGTCGATTAAACAAAAGGGCGTTCCCACCATAAGCCACAACGATATTTTACGGACCCTGACACTAGCAGAAGAGGTGAAAAAAGCATGTTGATCAGCGTTATTTCTTTTGTAATTGTTTTCACCGTTATCGCCCTCGCCCATGAAGCGGGCCACCTGCTGATGGCCAAAAGAGCCGGCATCAGGGTCTTTGAGTTTGGGGTAGGTTTTGGTCCGCGAATTTTTTCATTCAAAATAAAAGACACAGTTTATTCCCTTAACCTAATTCCGGTCCTGGCTTTTGTTAGGATTGCCGGCGAGGCTGACACAGAAGAAGACCGCGCCTGCCCGGAAGCGGAAAGATATCAATCCAAATCCCCCTGGCAGAAATTTAAAACTTTGGTGGCCGGGCCGGCGATGAATTTACTTGTCGCGCTGATAGTCCTGATAGTTCTCTCCCTGATCGCCGGCGTGCCGACCGGCGTCTCCAACGAGATCGAGGCGGTCAACAAGAACCAACCCGCTGCGGCCGCCGGGCTGAAAGCCGGGGACAAGCTTTTGGCCATCAACGGACAGCCGTATCCGAAAATGGCCGAGGCGATCGAGTACATACATAAACATTCTAACAAGCCCCTACGGCTCCGGGTGGAGCGGCAGGGAAAAGCGCTTGAGCTGACCGCAACTCCAAAATATAACGAACAGCTCAAAGTCGGCTTGCTGGGCTTTTCGCCAAAACCGGTTTACTCCCGCGCTAATCCAGCCCAGGCCATTTACTACGGTTTTCAGCAAACGGCCTCCATGATCCTTTTGACTTTACTTATTGTAGGGAAACTCATAACCGGAGGTGTTTCGGTGTCCGATCTGGCTGGGCCGGTAGGCATTGCGCAGATCACCGGTAAATATGCCCAAACTGGGCTAGTGTCGCTCATCTACTTCACCGCCTTTATAAACGTAAATATAGGCATTCTCAATCTCTTGCCTATTCCGGCGCTTGACGGCGGCAGGATCGTGTTTGTGCTGATAGAATGGATCCGGAGAAAACCGGTGGAACCAAAACTGGAAAATCAGATCAACTACTGGGGCTTTATTGCCCTTCTGGCCTTAATGGCCCTAGTCAGCGCCCACGATATACTCCGTATCCTAAGAGGACAATAACCGGGCCGCCTTGAGCGTGTTCTTCAACAAGAAAGCAATTGTCATCGGGCCAACGCCCCCCGGGACCGGGGTGATAAAGCCAGCTCTCTCTTCCGCCGAATCAAAGTCAACGTCGCCGACAAGTTTCTCCCCCACCCGATTTGTGCCCACGTCAACAACCAGCGCCCCCGACTTGATCATCTCACCGCGAATGATTTGCGGACTGCCCACCGCCGCGACTAAGATATCGGCCTGTTTTGTTACCTCACCCAGGTTCTTGGTTTTTGAGTGGCAGATCGTCACTGTCGCATTTTTTTGAAGCAGTAAAATCGCCATCGGCTTCCCCACAATATTGCTTCGCCCAACGACAACCGCCTGCTTACCAGCCATCTCGATCCCTGTGGATAAAATCAATTCTACTATCCCCTGCGGGGTACAAGGAATGAACCCGGAGCCGTCGCCTTTTAACAATTTTCCCATGTTCAGGGGATGCAACCCGTCGACATCTTTCTTCGGGTCAATCCCGTCAAGCACGGCTCGCTCATCGAACCCGGCCGGAAGCGGCAATTGAACCAGGACGCCGTGAACCGTTGGATCGCTGTTTAATTGGCGCACAATATCTAACAGCTCCTTACTCCCTATTGTCGAGGGAAGGCGCCTTACCTCCGAAGCGATGCCGACCTCGGCACAAGCGCGCTCTTTATTCCTGACATAGATCTGCGAGGCCGGGTCGTCACCAACAAGAACGACAGTGAGCTTGGGCGCCAAACCGTTTTTTGTTTTAAATTGCTTAACTTCTTCCGCCACAGAACTCCTCACTTTTGCCGCTATCAATTTACCATCAATTATCTGTGCCATTCTTATCCACACTCCTTATCCACAACCTCTGTCTCCCCGGACCGTTCAGTATAAATTATTTCCCAACACAAAATTTTTCAAAAATTTGATCAACGATTTCTTCCGAAACCTGGTGCCCCGAAATTTCACCCAGAGCAATTATAGCATGCCGCAAATCAATCGCAATCAGATCCATCGGCTCGTTCGCCGCCAACGCCCCCTGGGTTCGAGCCAGTGCCTCTCTTGCCCTTATAAGGCACTCTTTATGCCGTAAATTGATGAACCCGCCACCCAGCGGGCCAAGCTCTTTCCCATGCAGTACAAAATTAACCAGACCATCTTTTAACTTTTTGATCCCTGCCCCGCTTAAGGCCGAAGTAAAAAAAGTGGGCCGCCCTTGAGGGCCAACGCCAGGATCAGTACAAACTCCGAGATCGATCTTGTTCATTACGATTATTGCTCTCTCTGGGTTAGTCATTGAAATTCCCTTAAGGTCCTCTGTGGATAAACTTGTCGAAGCGTCAACAACAAACACAACCATATCCGCCCGGTCAATTTCGGTCATCGTCCTGCCAATACCGCTCTCTTCGGCCTTGTTCTCGGCCGGCCTTAATCCCGCAGTGTCAACCAGCACAAAGGCTAGGCCGTTAATAACCACGCACTCTTCGATGGTGTCCCTGGTAGTGCCAGGCAAGTCCGAAACAATTGCCCGGTCATTCTCAACCAGGCAGTTTAGCAGGCTTGATTTGCCCACGTTTGGCCGACCAACAATTGCCAATCGGACCCCCTCCCGAATAACTCTGCCATCGTCAGCCGAGGCCAAAAGCGCCCCAATTTCCTGGAGGAGAGAATCGATCCTTTTATCCGCCTCGCCCCTCCCCAGATCTGCTATATCCTCCGGGAAATCAAGCGCCGCTTCTATGGCCGTTAATAACTCTAGCGCCCCTGTCCTGAGCAAGGCGATCCTACTTGAAAGAGAACCGCCTAGTTGGGCGGCCGCGACGGTCAGGCCGGCTGATGATTTCGCCTGGATAAGGTCAAGAACGGCCTCAGCTTTTAATAAGTCTATTTTCCCATTCAAGAAAGCCCGCCTGGTAAACTCTCCTCGCTCGGCCAGCTTGGCGCCGGCCTCAACGGCTAAAGCCAGTATCTTATGAAGGATTAATCGACCGCCATGGCAACTGATCTCCACCGAGTCCTCCCCGGTGTAACTCTTTGGACCAGCCATAAAAGAGACCAAAACCTCATCGAGGCGCCGACCGGACAAGGTCGCCCAACCATGATATATTTTGTGGCTTTCTAACGAATTGATCCGGCTGCTAGGAGAAAAAAAATGGTTGAGTATTTCTAATGAGGATGGGCCGCTTAACCTAACAATCCCAATCCCGCCAACTCCCACCGGGGTTGCGATTGCGGCAATTGTATCGTCAAGAGTATTCATTTTGTCGTTTCACACCCGTCCGACAAGATAAAACGTTTCACGTGAAACATTTTACGAGAGGACGAAATGTTCCCGCCGGAGCGAAAGCCCTACTTTGGGGCAATGATCATTCTGCGCTCTTTTCCTTCACCTACACTGTAGCTTTTCACCTTTGGATTATCCTGTAGATACAAATGAATTACCCGCCGATCCGATGCTTCCATGTAAGGAAGCGCCTTTTCCACGCCGGTACTTGCCACCTCGTCGGCAAGATCAGCGGCCAGCTTCTGCAGCACACGCTCGCGTTTCTCAACATAACCACCAGCGTCAATCCTAACCCTGGTCGGGACACCCATAATTTTTCTGACAATCGCCCCAACGACTGTTTCGAGGGACTTAAGCATTGCGCCTTCTTTGCCAATAATTCGCCCCATATCCTCACCCTTGACCGACAATTTAACGCCCTCGGGAGAGTCAGAAACCACCTCCGCAATTGCCAAAA
>JAQUOB010000014.1:10742-16183 GCA_028717325.1 Candidatus Margulisiibacteriota bacterium | reverse complement strand
AATCAGCAATTTACCAGGACCATCTATCCGGGCGCGAACCTGCTGGGATCCCCGAGCGCCAGGGGAATGGACCTGGGTCAGGCGGGACTTTTGCCGAAAGCCGGCCACGAGATGTACCTTTTTGATAATGTGACGAAAACATACGCAAAATTAAGCGGCGACGGAACGAACTGGAACGTGCCGCCCAATAGCGGCCAACCGTCATTTGGCTTAATGCCGGGTTCCGGATACTTCTATAAAAATCCGGAAACGGTTTTTGACTGGAAACTGACACCATGAATTTAAGGAGGCAAGTAAGATGAAATTAAAAATAATGGGGGTGGGTATCTTTCTCGTTCTCTGCTTTTGTTCAAGCAGCTGGGCGACGATAACGGTTAATATCAATACCTCGGATAAAGCCGGAAATCCTGCGACCGGATTGGTCGAAGTGATCGATGTGGCGGGGAAAGGTTCGCCGTTGACCGTCTATACTGACAATACCGCGCCGGATTGGATTAAAAACGGGAAATTACAAACCTCTTTCAATTCGGATGCCAAAGGATTTTATTCATTCTACGAAAAACGGACAACAGATGGGACGGGCGGGGACCCAACGTACATTAGATTGCGCGCCTGGAACGGGGCTAAGGCCTTGAACAGCTACTACGGCTATTCAAGCAACCTTTATATACGGACGGCGCAGGAAGGGCCAGACACCGTGGCCGCGGCCGTCAAAATGGAATATAAGGCGGCTCCGCCGTTTGCGCCGGCGATCAATTATGTCAAACAATCGGACACGACCGAACAGCAGATCCAGCCGCTTTTACAGACAGGCACCAACCTAAAGAACGTGATCTTTAATTTTAGCGACGGGTCTACCGACGGGGTCGATAAAGTGGAGATAACCGGCAGCAACTCCCATCCCAATAAATACAAGCTGTTGATAAGCAATTCCGCCGGTTTTGCCAATTCTCAAGTGATCAATACCGATTCGACCACCGTTACGGTCGATCGGACTAAAGCGCCTTTCAACACTTTCTTTAACACCACCGATAGCTATTATACAAAAGCGGTCGCCTACAACTATTTTGGCGACGGCGGCGTCGAAGGCCCGGCGGCCGGGCCGTTCATGCTCGTGTCCGGCTTGGGCGGCGGCGGCGGTGCCCCGGCAGAAGTCGCGTATACGCTTGTTAAGAAAACCGATGGAAATATGCTGGGCGTGAATTCGATCGGCATACCGTTTAACGCTCCGTTCACTTACGATGACGGGAAAAACCCTCCCGTTAAGATCACTTACTTGAGCGAGCTGATCAACGCGATCGGGGCATCCGGAGTAACGGCCACGGCTTACTGGGATAATAACACGCAGCAATTGACCGGCGCGACTTATGTCAACGGCGCGATTGGTTTTACGACCACGGGATTTGATCCTTCAAAGGTCCAATTAGAAGCCGGGAAGGGCTATTACCTGTCGGTCTCATCAACTGTATCGTTCAAATTGAGGACACCGTAATTAAATAAAATGAAACGCTTTGCCCTTATAATTTGCGGCTTGCTTTTCGCGACGGTCGTCTGCCTGCCGGCAGACAGGGCTTTCGCGCAGACGGAGCTGCGGCCGCTAATGCCTGCCTACTGGGTGGTCGGCAACATCAGCGACATACCCGAAGCCCAGGTAGGCACCCGTGAAGTTTATTTCTTTCCGGGCGCGAGCAAGCTCGATCGGACGGCGCTTGACGCCGGCAACTACGCGGTCAGCCGGGCGGTGCCGGGCGGAGGCGGCAGCCAGTATATGCTCAATGCTTTCACGATCTTCCCGCTGGCGTTAGAAGTCGGCAAGGCCTACATCGTCGCGACCGCGCAGGATGAAAAGGGCTACGGCGCCGACGGCACGGTCACCATTACCGGTTTCGGCTGGAACAGGGCGGACCTGTCAATGTCCCTGGGGGGCGGCATCCGGTCGCCGATCCTGAAAGGGGCGGAGCCCCCGCCCAACATCCGGGTCTGGTTCAACAATCGCTTGTACCAGCCGGCACTGGTCGCTAAGGGCGAAAAGTTCATCATTTCGCCCAAACCCGAAGTAAGGATCGAGGCAACTATCGATTCGCCTTACGTTTTGGCCAGGGATATCAACGCTTATTCCATGTCCATCGACGCTAAACCGAAGGACCTGTCCGCTTCGACCATTTCGAGGGTTTTTGCGGCCGGCACCGTGGCGGAGAGCGCCATGATCAGCGCGATGAACATAAAATACAATGTTGTTGACGCCCTGGCCGAAGGCGAACATATTTTCAGCTTCTCCTCCAGCTCAAGCGGCCTGCGCGGCGCCGCGTCGACCTCCGTCATGCTGGCGACCGTCGAGGTCCTGGGCGGCCCCCTGCGGCTGATCGGCCCGCCACTGACCTTTCCGAGCCCGTACAGCATCTCAAAGAACAGGATCGTCACGATCCAGTACCAGCTGTCGGCCAATGCCAATATCGATATCTACCTGATCGGCGTCTCCGGCCAGCGGGTCAAGAAATTCTCGTTCAATTCGGGCCAGGAGGGCGGTTCGGCCGGCATCAACAAAGTTACCTGGGACGGTATGACCGATCAGGGCTCTCTGGCCGGCAACGCGATCTATGTCGGAACTATCCTCGGACGCGACGAGAATAAACTGCTGGGCAAGGTCAAACTGACGATCGTCGATTAGTGTTGATTGTCCCGGAATAGCCGCCGTCTTGAATTATCTTTTGATATTCTGATATACTTCTGATATTCTAATCCGCGCGGCCCCATCGTCTAGGGGTTAGGACACCAGCTTTTCAAGCTGAGAACCGGGGTTCGATTCCCCGTGGGGCTATTTTTCTTTTCGTGCAATAATCTTCAATCATGGGTTTCTCTATCAGCATTGTCGGGCTTCCCAATTTATTCTCTTATCTTTCCCGTTGAACCTCTAACTACAAGAGTTACAGGCAAAGTGAAGCGATAAGCCATCTCAGGCGCACTGCTGATTATTTCGAGCAGTCTTTCCAACGCCACTTCTCCAGTTTTTTCCCTGTGCACATGTATGGTTGTTAAATCCGGCTCGATCGGTTCTATAAGGCCCGGGATGGGGATGTCATCAAACCCGATAACCGAGATGTCTTTTGGGATCTTTAAGCCATGCTTGAAAATTGTTTTGTATCCCCGATAGGCCAAAGAATCACTGCTGTAGATAATCGCGGTCACCTTGGGTTTAATTTGGAGTATCTTTTCGGTTGCTTCAAAAGAGCTATCGGGATGACAAAAGTTTCCTTCCGCGATATATTCATCAAGAATAGGGAGATTGGCTTCGTTCATAGCAAAACGATATCCATCCAATCTTTCGGCCGCCACCGGATCATGCGGTTTACCTCCGGTAACAAAGGCGATCCTCCGATGTCCTAGTTCAATCAGGTATTTAGTGGCTTGGTACATACCGGATTTCCCGTCGCTCTTTAGGGTATGAAGCTCAATATCAGGGATTGGATGTTCAATTAAAAGAAGAGGAATGTTCCTTTGCGCCAGCGTGAGGATATTGTTTCTAGGCATCCTACCCAGGATCAAAATACCGTCAATAAGATTTTTTGAGACCATAAGGGGGAAATCCCCCTCTTCCTTGAGCGTTTCGAGCAGGATACTAACTTTATGTTTTTCGGCGGCTTTTAAAATACCGACCAAAACTACATTGAAAAATTCGCCTAGAACCAGATTTTCATAGCTCTCGGCGATCACCCCGATGTTCCCATGCCTTTTATTGGAAGTAAGCCTTCTTACATAACCCAGATCGTGGCATATTTCGATGATCTTTTTCCTGGTTTCCCTGCCCACCAGCTTTGGGTGGTTGAGCGCCTGTGAAACGGTGGCACTAGAAACCCCCGCGGCCTTGGCAATATCCTTTATTTTTACTTTTTTTCTTTTCATATGGCACCTCTACATTATATCGGTAGAACAATAGTAAAATTTCAGTAATTTATCAACTAAATATTAGGTTATATTAAAATTATTTCACCTTATTATTTGCCGTGAATATGACAAAAAATGATATATAAAGGTTTGTATTGGGTAAAAGTTGAAATTGTTTTATAAATAATCTGATGAATAAGTGGATAGAGAAAAAATATAGAGAAAGAGGAGGCGAGGGGATGACTTGGGCCCTGTTGAAAATAAAAAATTATTAGGAGGAGATTAAGATGAGAGTTGGAGATAAAGGTAATAGGCCTGGTTTTGTTGGTATTAGCGTGGAAGGAAAAGATGGTAAAAGGGTCATCTACTCGCCTACTAGCCCAATCGGAAAACATACTGCAACAGTATTTTTAAACGCATATCTGGCAGCGCGTGATTCTACGCTAGCACACAAAGGGCAGAGCGTTAAGCTTGAAATTTTAGATTTTTATCAATTTAGGCTTACATTATCGTGCGGGGAGGGAATAGAAATGAAAGCGCTACGTAAAGCAATGAAATACTTGTTAAAAGAGGCAGCCGCTATGATGGTAAGTATTGAAGATATTAGAATTACAATCCCTGGGAAAACCGATGAAAACCTTGCAGATCAATTAATTATTGATGGCAAGTTAGATGCTATGCCGATTGCCGAGTCACCTACCATGGTTTTAATTAATATTCACTGGTGTTAAGTATTGGATTAGTAGATTCTTTGCCGTGAGGTAGCGGGCAATGTTTGATGAGAGTTTAGATTGATGCTAAAATCTTCATATGGGCTTTTCTCTCGGCATCGTCGGCCTGCCTAATGTCGGCAAATCCACACTTTATAATGTCCTTTCAAAAGCGAAAGCGGACGTTTCCAATTACCCTTTCACGACGATAAAACCGAACGTCGGCGTCGTTGAGGTGCCGGACGATCGGCTAAAACTGGTCCAACAATTCGCCGGCTCGGCCAAAGCGATCCCGACCGTCATCGAGTTTTACGATATCGCCGGACTGGTCAGGGGCGCCCATAAAGGGGAAGGCCTGGGCAACCAGTTCCTGGCCCACATCCGCGAGGTCGCGGCCATCGCCCACGTCGTCCGCTGCTTTGCCGACCCGAACATCACCCACGTTGAAGGAGCGGTCGATCCCAAGCGCGATATCGAACTGATCAATGCCGAGTTAATACTCGCTGACCTGGCGGCGATCGATAAACAATTTGAAAGGGTGCGCGGCGCGGTCAAATCGGGCGATAAAACGATCTTCAAGTTTATGCACCTGATCGAGAAGGTCAAAGCCGCGCTGGCTGAAGGGAAATTCGCCAGCCAGGCGCTCGCTTCGATGAACTCCGACGATGTTGATGTCGTAAAACAGGAGATAACTTTATTAACGGCTAAGCCGGTTTTATATGTCGCCAATGTTGACGAAAGCGGCAGCCGGGAACAGGTGGCGGTTATCGAGCGGATCGCGCGGGAGCAAAAGGCCGCGGTGGTCCCCATTTGTGCCAAGCTGGAAGCGGAAATCACGGAGCTGCCGGC
>JAQUOB010000014.1:3135-10642 GCA_028717325.1 Candidatus Margulisiibacteriota bacterium | reverse complement strand
GGAGAGATCGATAAAGTTGAAAAATGGGGCACCCGGCGCCTGGCGTCAATGATCAAAAAAGCCAGGACGATGACCCAGGGTTATTACGTTCTCATTCGCTTTAAGGGCCCGGCCGGCGTACCGGCCGAGCTTCGCGCGTATCTCAAGGTTTCCGAAAATGTCATCCGCTACTTTATTTCCCGGGCCGTGGTCCCCGATGAACCGCAGGTTAGGAGAGAGATGCCGGGCGTCCGGCCAGAAGCGGTCGAGATCGGAGAAATAAAGGGGAAGCCCCTTGGCGAATCTCAATAGGATAATTTTGATCGGTCGGCTGACGGCCGACCCCGAAAGCCGCGCCACCGCTGACGGCATGGCCGTCACCAAGTTCCGCCTGGCGGTCGATCGCCCTCTGTCGGGCGTCAAGCGGGAAGACAATACCGATCTTATCGACATTGTGGCTTGGCAGAGATTGGCTGAGGTCTGCGCCCAGTATTTAAAGAAGGGCCGCCTGGTTTTGGTCGAAGGCCGGATACAGAACCGCTCCTTCGAGGACCAAGCCGGCCAGCGCCGCTGGGTCACGGAAGTCGTGGCCAGGAATATGACGATGTTGGAAAAGGGACCGGCAACCGGTAACCAGCCAACAGTGACCAGCGAACAACCAGCAACTGCCGGCAACCAGCCGGTTACCGATGAGGAATTTGTCGACGATGCGGAGCTGGAAAGCGACCTGCCGTTCTAGCCATGTACAATAAAGTTTTTTTAATTGGGAATTTAACGCGCGACCCGGAACTGCGCTACACGACGAGCGGGATCCCGGTCGCCAAGTTCGCGATCGCGGTCAACCGGTTTAAGAGAAAAGGAGCCGACGGCCACGAACAGGGGCAGGGCCGGGACAGTTCATATCAGGACGTTGATTTTATCAATATCGTGGCCTGGCGGAGATTGGCCGAGATCTGCGGCGAATATTTAAAAAAGGGCCGGCCGGTCGCGATCGAGGGCCGTCTGCAGATAAGAAGTTATACCGGCAAGGACGGCCAGCCGCGGACCATGACCGAGGTCGTGGCGGATAATTTACAGATGCTGGGCAAACGGGAAGGCGGGCCGATTTCCGCCCCCGCGGCCGGCGAAAAAGCTACGGAAGCAGAAGACGAGATCCCATTTTAAAAGAGGTGTTTAAATGACGAGAGAGGCGAGAAAGCCGAAACAATCGCAGTTCAAGAAAAGGAAGCGCAAGCCCTGCTATTTTTGCGTCGAGAAAAGAACGCTTGATTACAAAGACGCGAGTTTTGTCAAGCGTTTCATGACCGACCGGGGCAAGATCGCCCCGCGCCGGATGTCCGGCTGCTGCGCCCTGCATCAGCGGATGGTCGCCAAGGCCATCAAGCGAGCGCGCCAGATCGGCACCGTGCCTTACGTGGTCGACTAATCGTTCCGGGAGGAGCCTAAAGATAAAATGAAAGTAATTATTTTGGAAGATGACAGGGTAGAGAACGTCTCGGACGGTTACGCCAGGAACTTCCTTTTCCCCCGCCGGCTGGCGGCGCCGGCGACCGCAGCCGCCTTGATCGCCGTGGCCAAACGGCAGGACAAGAAAAAAGCCGAGCTCGAAAAACGAAAAGCGGAGATGCATGAGCTGGCCGATAAGTTGTCGGCGCTTGAACTGGTCATCACGGCCGACGCGGGCGAAGGCGGCAAGCTTTTCGGCTCGGTGACTACGGCCGACCTGGCCCGGGCCATTAAACAAACGGCCGGCCTCGAGGTCGACCGGCGCAAGATCGCGTTGAACGAGCCGCTCAAGACCGTCGGCGATTACGCCGTTAATGTTAAGCTGTTCCAGGACATCACGGCCTCCCTGAAAGTAAAAGTCGCCGCCAAATAACCTTATGAGCTCTCTCAAAGAGAAGCTTGCCGCCCTTCCCGCCAAGCCCGGCGTCTATCTTTTCAAGGATAAAAAGGGCGAGATCATTTATGTCGGCAAAGCCAAGGTTTTGCGCCGGCGGGTGGCTTCTTATTTCAAGCCGAACCCGGAGCTCAAGACCAGCATTCTGCTCGATCGCCTCTACGATATCGATTATGTGACGACCGCCTCCGAACTTGATGCCCTCCTGCTGGAAGACGAGCTGATCAAAAAATACAAGCCGCGCTACAACGTCGCCCTGAGGGACGACAAGGCGTACCCCTTTATCAAGGTGACGGTCAACGAAGAGTGGCCGCGGGTGTTTCTCGCCCGCCGCCGGGAGGGGGACGGCGCCCTTTATTTTGGCCGCTATCAGGGCGGCATGGTCCGGGCGGTGCTCCGGCTGATCAAGAAATTTTTCCCCGTCCGCTGGTGCACCGAGTCGCCGCTCAAAAAACGCCAGCAGCCCTGCCTCTATTATCACATCGGCAGCTGTTCGGCTCCCTGCGTCGGCAATATCGCCCACGACGATTATCTCTCGCTCGTCAAGAGCGTCATCCTGATGCTTGAGGGCAAGATGGACAGGGCGATCGAAGGACTGAAGGCCGAAATGGCCAAGGCTGCCACCGCCCGGGACTTTGAGCAGGCCGCTTTTTTAAGGGATAAGATCGAACTGCTCGATAAAATGAGGGCCGGCAAGACCGACCTGGCCAAAGCGCCGGCGCCGCGGCTCTTGAGCGAAGTGGCCGAACTGCAGAAGGCGCTCAAGCTGGCCCGGCCGCCGATGCGCGTGGAGTGCTTTGACATATCCAACATCCAGGGGACGAACGTCGTTGCCTCGATGGTCGCTTTCCTGGGGGGCTTGCCGCTGAAGCAGGACTACCGTCGCTTTAAGGTCCGGAGCCTGGCCGGCAAGCCGAACGATGTTCAGGCGATCTACGAGGTCGTAAAACGCCGCTACAGCGGCTCGCTGGCCAAAAAGCTGGAACTGCCCGACCTGGTGGTGGTGGATGGCGGGCCGGCTCAGGTTAGCTTCGGCCGCCGGGCGCTAATGGAATCAAAAATTGACCGGCCGCTGATCGGCCTGGCCAAGCGGGAAGAGGAGATCTACTTCCCCGGCCGAACCAAACCCCTGAGGCTGTCCAAAGAATCCGAGGCGCTCAAACTGCTCCAGCGGATACGCGACGAAGCCCACCGGTTTGCCGTCACTTTTCACCGGGAAAAACGCCAGAAAGCGCTCTTTCAGTGAGTTGTACGCGGCCCCTATTTATGTTATGATTTTTAAATTCATGAGGCCAATAACAGTCATGCTGGCTGTCCTGCTGATCGCCGGCGTGGCGCGGGCGGAAAGCCTGGATGAACAGGAAAAACTGAAGCTCATCCAAAAAGAGCTTAAGACCAGCCAGGAAAAATTAAAACTAACAAAAGAACAGAAGCAGGAAGTGCTCGGCAAGCTGGTGGTCATAACCCAGGAGCTGAAAAAAGCCAACCGCAGCCTGAATAAGGCCAAAGAAAAGATCCAGGCCAATGAGTCGAAGATCGGCGAGTTGGTCGTTGAGCAGAAGAAAACCGAAGAGGACCTGAGCAAGAAATCCGGAAAACTGGAACTGCGCGTGCGCGAAGCTTTTAAGAACGGCGGACTGAATTATCTCGACCTGCTTTTTGCTTCGCAGTCCATGTCGGATTTTTTGAACCGTCTTTATTTTTTTGAGAAAGTGATCGCCCGTGACGCTTCGCTGATCATGGGAGTGCGCGAGGACCTGCGGGCGACCAGGAGCCAGCAGCAGCAGCTGACCGGCCGGACCCGGGAGATCAAGGAGCTGGCGCAGGTTATCGCCGAGAACAAAAAGAAGATAGCCGAGCAGGCCGATGAAAAGAAGAAGGTCTTTGAGGAGCTGAAGGTCCGCGAAAGCGAATACGCGGCCAAGATCGCCGAACTGGAAAAAAGCTCGCGCGAGCTTGAGGTCATGATCCAGAGAAAAATGGCCGAGCGCAGCCGCAGCGGCCAAAAGATCCAGAGCACCGGCGAGCTCGTTTGGCCGCTCAAGGGGCGGATCACCCTGCGTTTCGGGGCCCGGCACCGCCTGCAGGGCAGGCATACCGGCATCGATATTGCTGCGCCGTATGGCTCGCCGATCGTGGCGGCCGATTCCGGCGAAATTATCTTTGCCGGCTGGTGGGACGGTTACGGCAAGGCGGTCGTCATCGACCACGGCAAAGGCCGGGCCACGGTCTACGCGCACATGTCGAGGATCTATCCGACTGTGGGGGCGCTGGTGGCCAAAGGGCAGACGATCGGCCTGGAAGGGACCACGGGTTATTCGACCGGTCCGCATTGCCATTTTGAGGTCAGGATCAACGGCGTTCCGACCAATCCGGAAAAATTCTTGCCGTAAAACATGGACCTGCAGTGTCAGGTCAGGAGGAAAAATAATAAAAATGATAACGACAAAACGGCCCAAATTTAAGCTCTGGGCGGCGATCATTTTGATCTCGATCACCGCATTCAGCGTCGGCAAGGTGGTCGCCCAGGGCGACATGGAGAGAAAGCTCGAAACCTATTTGCAGGTGCTCGACATCGTGAAGAATGATTACGTCAATAAGAACCTCGACGACCAGAAGCTGGTTTACGGCTCGATCCGCGGCCTGCTGGAGGCCCTGGACGACCCCTACACGCGCTTTATGGAGCCAAAATCGTACAAAGAGATGAAAATGAGGATGAGCGGCTCTTATTCGGGGATCGGCATCTATATCGGCATCAAGAACAACACGCTGGCGGTCATCGCCCCCATCATCGACACGCCGGCCAAGAAAATGGGTCTGCGCTCGGGCGATTATATTATAAAGATTGACGGCAAAGAGACCAAGAATATGGCGTTGGAAGAGGCGGTTAGCCTGATCCGGGGGCTGCAGGGCTCAAAAGTCAAGCTCTCGATCATCCGGAACGGCTGGAAGGAGCCGAAGGACTTTGAGATCACCCGCGCGAAGATCGAAATAAAAAGCGTGGTCCGCAAAGAATACGAGGGCCTGGCTTACATCAAAATAAACACTTTTGAAAATCTGAACACAACCCAGGAGTTCGAGAAAGCCCTGCGCGCCTCAAAAAATTATCCAGGGTTGATCATTGACGTGCGCGACAACGGCGGCGGCCTCCTGCAGAACGCGATCGATATCGGCAGTATGTTCATCGCGCGCGGCGACATTGTCCAGACGGTGGACAGGGAAGGGCGCAAAGAACAGATCGAGTCGACCGGCCGCGTGCTCTGGACCAAGCCGGTCGTCATGCTGATCAACGAGGGCTCCGCCTCGGCTTCGGAGATACTGGCCGGCGCCCTGCGGGACCACAAGGTCGCGACGCTCGTCGGCATGCACTCGTTCGGCAAGGCCTCGGTGCAGAACGTCAGGCAGTTGAACGACGGTTCCGCCGTTCTGCTGACGATCGCCAAATATCTCACGCCGGACGGTGAATACATCAACAAAAAGGGCATCTCGGCCGAAGTGGAGGTGCGCCTGCCGACCAGAGAAGCGGAAACCGTGCTTGAACAGGATTTACCCGAAGAAGCCCAGGACGTCCAGCTGCAGAAAGCCATCCAGGTCCTGAAAGAAAAGATCCAGGCCGCGAACCAGGTCGGTTCCCGGCAGGAGCAGATCGGTGGCAAAAGTTGAGCTGTTAGACAACCAGGAAGAGATCGGCAAGATCGATAAAAGCGGCATGCTCCGCCTGGTCGGCCGCCTGCCCGAAATGATCTCCGAAGCGGAACGGCTTTCCGCTTACGTGTCACTGCCGGCGGCCAAACGGTTTAATCAGGTCCTGGTCCTGGGCATGGGAGGGTCGGCCATTGCCGGGGACATCGCCGCCGATCTTTTTCTGAAAAAGGCCAACGCGCCGATCATTACGTCCAGAAACTATCTTATCCCGGAATACGTTTCGCCGGAAACGCTCGTTTTTGCCCTGTCTTACTCCGGCAATACCGAAGAGACCCTATCAGCGGCCCGGGAGGCCGATAAAGCCGGCGCCCGCATCATTTGCGTCGGGAGCGGCGGCAAGCTGAAAGAATTCGCCGAAGCCAAAAGACATCCCTTTTATCTTATTCCCGGCGGCTGTCAGCCGAGGGCCGCTCTGCCGTACCTCTTTGTCCCGCTGGTCATCAGTTTAGAAAAGCTGAAGATCGTGCCGCCGGTCGAGGCTGACCTCAAGGAGACGGCCGGGCTCCTGCTTAAATTAAGGGACGAATACGGGCCGGCCAGACCGGCCCGCGTCAATCCGGTGAAGCAGCTGGCGAAAAAATTGTCCGGCCGGCTGCCGGTCATTTTTGGCTCGAGCGGCACGACCGGGGCGGCCGCCCTGCGTTTCAAGACCCAGCTGAACGAGAACAGCAAGATCACCGCCCTCCTCAACGTTTTCCCCGAACTGAACCACAACGAGATCGTCAATCTCGGCGCGCTGAAGCGGGAGAGCCACAATTTTTCTCTTATCGTTTTTCGCGATGAGGATGAGAGCGAGCGGATTAAAAAAAGGATCGAAATAACCAAGTCGCTCCTGGTCCGACAACTGGGCGGCGTCAACGAGGTCGTTTCCCAGGGCAAATCTTTTCTGGCCCGGCTCTTTTCGCTCATTTTCCTGGGGGATCACTTGAGCGTTTATCTCGCGATCCTCAAAGACACGGACCCGACGCCGGTCGAGGCGATCGCCCGGCTCAAAAAGGAGCTCCTGCGATGAAAGCGGTGATCATCGCCGGCGGTCTGGGCACCCGCCTGCGGCCGCTGACCTATAACACGCCCAAGCCGATCGTGCCGGTCGCCAACCGGGCGTTTGTCCTTCACCAGATCGACCTTTTGCGCCAGCACGGCATCGATGAAGTCATCCTGAACCTCCATTATCTTTCCGACAGCATCAAGAATATTCTGGATGACGGGAAAAAGTTCGGCCTCAAAATACGCTATTCGATCGAAGAACATCCGCTGGGCACGGCCGGCGCCGTCAAGAACGCCGAAGAATTTTTTGATGACGGGCCGATGGTGGTCTTTAACGGCGATATCTTAACCGACATCAATATCTCCCAGATCGTCGATTTCCACAAGAAGAAAAAGGCCCGCGTGACCCTGACCCTGACGCGGGTCGAAGACCCGACCCATTACGGCCTGATCCTGACGGGCGGCGAGGGCCGGGTCAGCCATTTTATTGAGAAGCCCAGCTGGGAACAGCTGGCCAACCTGTCGACCGCCGGGCCGGTCGACACGATCAATGCCGGCATTTACGTGCTGGACCCGAAGATCTTTAAAGATGTCCCCCGCGGGGTCGAACATTCTTTTGAGCGGCAGCTTTTCCCCTCCCTGCTCGAGCAGGGCGAGCCGATCTTTGGCTATATCAGCGACCGCTACTGGATCGACATCGGCAAACCGGAGCAGTACCGGCAGGCGCACGAGGCGATCCTGCGCGGCGAGGTGGCGGTCAAGATATTTGGCGCCCGCTCCGAGCGGGGCGTTTTCTTGGGCGACAATGCCCGGCTGGACAAGACCGTCAAACTGCTCGGACCGGCGATCATCGGGCGGGGCGTGAATATCGGCGCGGAAACAAAGATCAGGGATTATACGGCCATCGGGGATAACGTCACGATCGGCCGCGAATCG
>JAQUOB010000014.1:0-3035 GCA_028717325.1 Candidatus Margulisiibacteriota bacterium | reverse complement strand
GTTTACAGGATCGGCGGAGCGCAGGCGATCGCCGCCCTGGCCTTTGGCACGGCCACCGTGCCGAAGGTCGACAAGATCGTCGGGCCCGGAAATATTTATGTGACCCTGGCCAAGAAAGCGGTTTTCGGGATCGTCGGCATCGAGAGCCTGGCCGGGCCGTCCGACGTGGTGATCATTGCCGACTCCGATGCCGACGCCGAATTCATCGCCGCCGACCTGCTGGCCCAGGCGGAGCACGACCCGAGCTCTTCGGCGGTCCTCATTACCAACTCCGAAAAAGTACTGGCCAAAGTCGAAAAAGAGGTCAACAAACAGGCCCCCAAGCTTTTGCGGAAAAAGATCATCGATGAAGCGGAGATCGTCCTGATGCCGGTGGAAACGATCCGCCAGGCGATCGAGCTCTCCAACCGGATCGCGCCCGAGCATCTGGAGCTCGAGGTCGGCTCGCCGCAGAGGGTGCTGGAGCAGATAAAAAACGCCGGCGCGGTCTTTATCGGTCCGCACTCGCCGGTGGCGGTCGGCGATTACATCGCGGGGCCCAACCATGTTTTGCCGACGGGCGGCACGGCGCGTTTTTCATCGCCGCTGGGCGTTTATGACTTTGTCAAACATCAGAGCATCATCGGCTATACCAAGCCGGCGCTGAAAAATGTCTGGAAAGACGTCAAACTGCTGGCGGAGATCGAAGGGCTGGACGCGCACGCCCACTCTATCGACGTTCGATTTTCTTGATCAGCTCCTGAGGATTGTCGCGGATCGTCCTGACGGCTTCTTCATCGGTCAACCCCGCTTCTTTACAGAGGACAAAGGCCTGCTCCTGGGTGATCAGGTCCGATTCATTATGGCAATCGGTGTCAACGACCAGGTTGGCCCCGTATTTTCTGGCCATTTCGGCCACGTGACGGTTGCCGTCGCGGTGGCCCCGGCGCGCCGTGATCTCCAGATAGACCCCGTTCCGGGCGGCCAGGATCGCGTCTTCTTCGGCGATGTTGCCGGGATGGGCCAAAATGTCAGCCAGCCCTTTTTCCCTGACGGCCGCGTGATTAGTGCCCGGATAGACCGGCTCGACCGGTGATTCACCGTGAACGAGGATCAATTTTGCCCCGAGGCGGCGGGCCCGGTGGCAGTAGTCGGCGATAAATTCCGGTTTTATGTAACTTATCTCGACCCCGGGGATAAATTTGAGCGAGAGCTTGCCTTCCATTTCTTTTTCAAAATGGGTGAGGGCCCTGACCACTTCTTCAAGGTTTGAAGCGTCAACGTGATCGGTGATGGCCAGAGCGCTGTGGCCCCTGATCTCCGCTTCGCGTATCAGCGCCGCGGGCAGCAAGGCGCCGTCGCTGAGAATAGAGTGGGAGTGAAAATCAACACGCGAACCTAAGTTGTCCATGGCCTATTTTACCATAAAAAGGTTTGTCGGCGCAGCTTAGGCGACAAGAACGAGGCAGGCCAGTGAATTCCTGATGGCTTCGACCGGATCGGCTCCCAGATCGCGGAAAAGGGTGTAAGTCGCCATAAATTCAGAAGGAAAGCGAACGGCGTTAATGATCTTTTGAATTGTCATTTTGTCCCTCCTGTATCTTTATCGTCAGAATTTTGGTAAAATTTCATTATGACCAAACCTCGCTGTCCTTATTTCGGCACCTGCGGCGGCTGTCAGCTGCAGCACCTGGCTTATGACGAACAGTTGAGCCTAAAAACAAGGAGTGTCAGGGAGCGCCTGGATGAGCAAGGATTAGCAGGGATTGAAGTACGACCCATATTAGGTATGGAAGATCCCTGGTTTTACCGCAACAAGATGCAGTTCCCCATTCGCGAGCAGAACAATCATCTCCAAATGGGCTATTTCCGGGCAAAAACGCACGAGGTCGTGAATATCAAAGAATGTTATATCCAGGACCCATTTTTGACCGAAATAGCGCAAATAGCCCGCAAGATCTTTGAGGAGAGAGGTCTGTCGGCTTATGATGAAAAGACGGGCAAAGGCTTGCTCCGCCATTTTATCGGCCGCAGCGGGTTCCGGACCAATGAGATACTTTTGGGCATTGTGGTCAACGGCAAGGGCTTACCGTCCGGCTTCACAGTGGCTGACGAGATCAAGAAACAGGAGCGGCTGATGCACCGGCTGGCGACCAGGCACGATGATTACCCGGAACTGACCAAAAAGCCGAGGATCGTCGGTATCGTCCAGAACGTCAACACCAATCGCGGCAATATGATCCTCGGCCAGCACAATACAAAACTGTTCGGCAGTTCATTTATGAGGGAGAAGCTGGGCAAGTACAGCTTTAGGGTCCACCTGTCTTCTTTCTTTCAAGTCAACCCGATCCAGGCGGAAAAGATCTATGACTTGGTCAGGCGATATGCCGATCTGGCCGGGACCGAGGTTGTCGTCGACGCCTATGCCGGGATCGGGACGATCGCCTTCTGGCTGGCCAACAAAGCCGGCAGTGTGATTGGCATCGAGGAGCGGGAAGAAGCGGTTAAGGATGCCAATGAGAACATTCGGTTGAACAGTTTAACCAACATCACGATGAAGGCCGGGCTGATCGAGAAGGTCTTCCCCAAGGTTGCCGACGTCGTCATCCTCGACCCGCCGCGCGGCGGCTGTTCGGATAAAGCGCTCCAATCGGTAGTTAGGTCGGGTGCGAGAAAGATCGTTTATGTCTCCTGTAATCCGGAGACGCTGGCGAGGGATTTGAAAACCTTATCGGCTCTATATAAAGTGGAATTGATCCAGCCGGTCGACATGTTCCCGCAGACCAGCCATATTGAGGCGGTTGCTAAGCTAAGCCGACGCTGACTTGTGGATGAGCGCTTTTTTCAGCAGGCCCTTTTTGCGCCGGACTTCTTTTTTTCTTTTTTGGCGCCGTTTTATTTCTTGTGCTCTTGTTCTTGGCATAAGTTGATTATAGCATCTTTTTCGGCGGGGGAGAACCACGTTACGTCCTTAAACCGCCGGAACCAGGTCAGCTGACGCCGAGCAAAGTTGCGGGTCCGCTTTTTCAATTCTTCGACCATTTCTTCCCGGCTAT
>JAQUOB010000013.1 GCA_028717325.1 Candidatus Margulisiibacteriota bacterium | reverse complement strand
TTCGGGCCGGAGATAATCCAAAAGTCGGACCTGGCGGTCAGCGCGGCCGGGACCACGCTCTGGGAACTGGCCTATTTTGGCGTGCCCACGATCTGTTTCGTTATCGCCGATAACCAGGCGCCGGTTGCCAACGCCCTGGCGGAACAAGGGGCCGGCACCAATCTCGGCTGGATAAAAGATGTTGCCGCGCCGGAGATAGCCGAGGTTATTTGGTCTTATTATTCGGACAGCGGCTTGAGAGATAAAAGCGCCAAAGCCATGCGGTCCTTGGTCGATGGGTTGGGGCGAAAAAGGGTCCTGGCCGAAATGACAAACGTTTGCTTTGGGAGAAACTAGATAAATGATCGGCGTTATTGATTACGGGATGGGCAATATACAGTCGGTAGTGAACGCGCTTGAATATCTGGGCGAGGCGGCCAGAACGGTCAAGACCGGCGGCCAGCTGGCTGAAGTCGATAAAATAATCCTGCCCGGGGTCGGCGCTTTCGGCGAGGGGATGAAAAACCTGAACCAGCTGGGCTTAACGGCCGCCTTAAATACCGAAGTGCTGGATAAGAAAAAACCTTTTCTGGGGATCTGCCTGGGGATGCAGCTGATCTGCAAGGAAAGCTACGAATTTGGGCATCACGCGGGGCTGAATTGGATCGACGCCAGCGTTCGGCGCTTTGAAGACAATCTGAATTTGCCGGTCCCGCATGTCGGCTGGAACGATCTGGCGATCAAAAAGCCCAATCAGATCATAGTCGAGGGGTCCGGGGATGTCTATTTTGTCCACAGTTATTATGTTGACGCGGCGACGGCGGATTACTGCGTCGCGACCAGCCATTACGGGCATGATTTTGCGGCGGCGATCGAAAAAGACAATATATTCGCGACGCAGTTCCATCCGGAGAAAAGCCAGCAGACCGGACTGGCCATGCTGAAAAGATTTGTGAGGGTGCCTAGCCGTGCTTAAACGAAGATTAATACCGTCGCTTTTTTTAAAAAACGGCCTGATCGTCAGGAGCGAGGGTTTTGATTACCATCAGAACATCGGCAACGTGGTCTCGGAGGCGAAGCGTTACAACGAGTGGAACGTTGACGAGCTGATCTATATCGATATCAGCCGTGAGAAGCAATACGATCTCCGGCGGGACGACCTGCGGGTCGCGAGCAATAACAGCCTGCTGGACATCATTGTCGCCGTTTCCAAGGTCTGCTTTATGCCTTTAACTTTCGGCGGCGGCATCAGGAGCCTCGCGGATATCCGCGACCGGTTGTTGCGCGGGGCGGACAAGATCACGATCAACACAGCGGCGCTCGAAGACGCCGCGTTCATCGAAAAGGCGTCGCGGACTTTCGGCTCCCAGTGCATCGTGGTTTCGATCGATTATAAATACGTGGACGGCAAACCAAAGGTTTTCAAGGGCGGGCTGATCGAGACCGATCTCGACCCCGTCGAGTGGGCCAAAGAAGCGGAGCGCCGGGGCGCCGGGGAGCTGTTTCTCAATTCCATCGACAACGACGGCAAAGCCGAGGGCTATGACATCGAATTTATCAAACGGGTCGACGCGGCGGTCAGGATACCCGTGATCGCCATCGGCGGCGCGGGAACGTTCTATGACATCCTTGAGCTGGCGCAGCAAACCGGGGTTTCGGCCATCGCCGCCGGCAATATTTTCCATTTTACCGAACTGAGCTATCCGAAAGCCAAAGAGCTGCTGTTGAAAAATAAGATCAATGTGAGGAGATGAGAAGAACATGAGACCGCCCAAGATGCGCTACTGCAAGAAATGTGTTTATCCGGCTTCGTCGGCCGTGCCGCTGGCCTTTGACGACCAGGGGGTCTGCAGCGGCTGCCGCACCGCCGCCGAGCGGGTCGAGATCAACTGGGACAAAAAGAAGAAAATATTCGAGCGGATCATCGAAGAGCATCGCTCCAAAGACGGCCGCAACTACGACTGCATCATCCCGGTCAGCGGGGGCAAGGACAGCTATTTCCAGGTGCACGTCATAAAAAAAGTTTACGGCTTAAATCCGCTGCTGGTCACTTACAACGGCAACAACTACACCAAGACCGGCCTGGAGAACGTCCAGAACATGAGGGAGGTCTTCGGGGTCGACCACATCTTTTTTACGCCGAGCATCGACACGCTGGTCAAGCTGAACCGTATCGGTTTTAAATTAATGGGGGACATGAACTGGCACGCCCACGCCGGGATCTACACCTACCCGGTCAGGGTCGCCGTCCAGTTCAACGTGCCGCTGATGATCTGGGGCGAGCATGGTTTTATGGACCTGGGCGGCATGCATTCGTACAAAGACCTGGTCGAGTTCACCTACCGTTACCGCCACGAGCATTGCCTGCGCGGTTTTGAGTGGCACGATATGACCGACGAGGGCCTGGCCCGCCTGGGCAAACCGGAGATCGAGGAAGGTTTAACGGCTAAAGACCTGCTGCCCTGGATGTATCCCACAGACGAGGAGATCAGCCGGGTCGGCGTCAGGGGCTTGTTCCTGGCCAATTATTTGAAATGGGAAGCGAACGAACACGGCCAAATGGTGATCGAGAAATACGGCTTCAAGCCGTCGCCTGAGCCTTTTGACCGCACCTACCGCCGGATGTCGAACCTTGACGATATGCACGAGAACGGCCTGCATGATTACATGAAATACGTCAAGTTCGGCTATGGCCGGGCGACCGATCACTGCTGCAAGGATATCCGGTCGGGCAAAATGACCCGCGACGAAGCGGTTAAGATCGTCCGGCAGATGGATCACGTCAAGCCGCGGGACCTGGGACGCTGGCTGCCTTATGTCGGCATGACCGAAGGGGAATTTGACCGGATCGCCGATACTTTCCGCGACGCCCGGGTCTGGTGGCAGGAGGGCGACAGCTGGCGGAAGGATAACCTCTGGGATGAAAGCACTGCCGCGGTCGGAATTTGATGAAATTTAAAAGGAAGAAAAAATAAATGAAGATTTTAGTCGTCGGCTGCGGTTCGATCGGCAGCCGGCACCTGGAGAATTTGCGGTCGCTGGGCGGTTTCGAGCTGATCGCTGTGGATGTCGACAAAAAACGCCTGGCCGACGTCAAGGCTAAATTCAGTTTGAAGTCGTATGACGACTATGCCGCGGCTTTGGAGCTTGAGCGGCCGGCGGCGGTGATCGTGTGCGTCCCGAACCATCTGCATCTTAAATACGCGATCGCGGCGGCGCGGGCGGGCTGCCACCTGTTCGTTGAGAAGCCGCTCTCCCATAATCTGGATAGCCTGGCGGAATTGACGGACATTATTGAAAATAAAAAGCTGAAATTCTTTATGGGGAGCAATTGGAAGTTTTTCCCTGATTTTATAAAAATGAAAGAGCTGCTCGATCAGGGCGTTATCGGCCGGGTGCTGTCTTTTACCGTCATTGCCGGCCAATATCTGCCGGACTGGCATCCCCTCGAGGATTACCGGCAGGGCTACAGCGCCAACAGCCGGCTGGGCGGCGGGGTCTTGCTTGACTCTCATGAGATCGATTATCTGCAGTGGTTTTTATCGCCGATAAAAAAGGTGGCCTGTTTGACCGGCAAATACAGCGATCTCGAGATCGATACCGAAGATATTGCGGCACTGATCGTCGAGCTGGAGAGCGGAGCCGTCGGCACGATCCACCTGGATTATATCCAGCAGCCTTACAGGCGGAGTTATTATTTGTACGGCGATCAGGGTTGTCTGGAGTGGGACTTCCTTAAAAAGGAAATAAACATCTATTCGAAGGCGACAAAAAAATGGCGGAAGATCGGCGGCGACCCGGCTTATGAACTGAATCAAATGTATCTGGCGGAGATGCGGCACTTTCTTGATATCTTGACGGGGAAGGCAGAGCCGCTGACGGACATACGCCAGGCCAGGCAGACGTTAAAAGTGATCGAAGCGGCCAAGCGCTCGTCCGCTTCGGGACAGGCGGTAACAATATGATCGGGATAATCATTCAAGCCCGGATGGGGGCGAAGCGACTGCCCGGCAAGGTGATGAAAGAGATACTCGGCCGGCCGCTGCTTTTTTATTCGCTGGAGCGGCTGAAGCGGATCGCGGCCGTCGACAAGATCGTGGTCGCCACCACCACCGAGCCGGCCGACCAGGCGATCTATGACTACGCCCGGGAATTAGGGGTTGAGTCCTTTCGCGGCAGCGAAGACGACGTGCTCGACCGCTATTATCAGGCGGCCAGGGCGCATGGCCTTGGCGTCGTCATCAGGCTGACGGCCGATTGCCCGTTGATCGATCCGGACATCTCCAGCGAGATAATTCGCTTTTATTTGGACAACCGAAAATTGGACGCCGTGCGGACCGGGCCATCGTATCCGGAAGGCTTTGACACCGAGATTTTCAATTTTAAAAGTTTGGACAAGGCCTGGCGGAAGGCCGAATTGAAATCGGAGAGGGAACACGTCACCCCGTATATCTGGAAAAACGAAGGGCAGTTTAACTTAAAAGTGCTGGAGTTTGACCGGGATCTTTCGCAGTTGAGGTTAACGGTGGACGAAGCGTCCGACTGGACGGTGGTCAGCAACGTGTTTGAGAATTTGTATCACGAGAATCCCGATTTTCGTTTAAAAGACATCTTAAAATTGTACGATGAAAAACCGGAGCTTTTCAGCGCCAACCAGAACATCAAGCGGAACGAAGGTTACGCGAAGTCCCTGGCCGAAGATAAAATAATGGAAGCGAGGCTGTAACGATGGGCTTATCTCAAGAAAAATATCACCGGGCGAAACGGATCATTCCCGGCGGGACGCAACTCTTAAGCAAGCGGCCGGAGATGTTCTTGCCTGACTTGTGGCCGGCCTATTATGAAAAGGCCAAGGGCTGTTACATCTGGGACCTCGACGGCAACCGCTATCTGGACATGAGCTACATGGGGATCGGGGCCGCGATCCTGGGCTACGCCGACGACGACGTCGATTCGGCGGTCAAAGCCGCCGTGGATAAAGGCGGTATGACGACTTTGAACGCCCCGGAAGAAGTTGAACTGGCGGAGCTCTTGATCGAGCTTCATCCCTGGGCGGAGATGGCGAGATACGCCAGGACCGGCGGCGAGGCGATGGCGATCGCCGTCAGGATTGCCCGAGCGGCCACCGGCAAAGATAAGGTCCTGTTCTGCGGCTACCACGGCTGGCACGACTGGTATCTGGCCGCCAATTTAGAGAGCGAAGGGTCGCTGGACGGCCATCTGCTGCCGGGCTTGAGCCCGCTCGGCGTGCCCAGGGGGTTGGCCGGCACCTCAATCCCTTTCAATTATAATAATACGGATGAGTTCTTGCAGATCATCGCGAAGCACAAAGGGAGCGTCGGGACGGTCGTGATGGAGTCGATCAGGAACCATTATCCCGACCAGGAGTTTATCGAAACGATCAGGCGGGTGACCGAGGAGCTGGGCATTGTGCTGATCTTCGACGAGATCACGGCCGGCTGGCGGCTGAATCTCGGCGGTGCCCACCTGAATTTTAATGTTAACCCGGACCTGGCGGTCTTCGGCAAGGGGATGAGCAACGGTTATCCGATGGCGGCGATCATCGGCCGGAAAAAGGTGATGCAAAAAGCGCAGGATACGTTTATCAGCAGCACCTATTGGACGGAAAGGCTCGGCCCGGTCGCGGCGCTGGCGACCATCGAAAAGATGAGGAAAAATAATGTCAGCCGGCGGCTGATCGAAGCCGGCGAAAAAGTCAAAGCCGGCTGGGCCGCAGCGGCGGAGCGCAACGGCTTAAAGATCGAAGTGAGCGGGATCGCGCCACTCGGGCATTTCTCTTTCAATTATCCGAATCAGATAGCCGCCAAAACGCTGTTTACCCAGATAATGCTGGAAAAGGGCTTCCTGGCGACGACCGCCTTTTACGCTTCCTATGCCCACACCGACGGCCAGATCGCTGAATATCTGGCGGCGGTCGACCAGGCTTTTGCCCTGATCGGCAAAGCGCTCGAAAATAACAGCGTTGAAAAACAGTTGAAAGGTCCGCTGTCGCACACCGGCTTCAAGCGCTTAACTTAAAAAGGAGAAAAATATGATTAAAAGATGTTCGAAGTGTGTTATTCCCGAGACCCACGAAACGATTATTTTTGATAAGGCAGGTGTCTGCAATATCTGCCGCCAGCACGAGCTGAAAAAAGAAAAGATCGACTGGCCGGCCAAGGAGAAGGAACTGGTCGAGCTGATCGAGCAATACAGGGGAAAATACGATTATGACTGCATCATCCCTTTTAGCGGCGGCAAAGACAGCACCTTCACGCTTTATCATCTGGTGAAAAAATATAAGGTGAAGCCGCTTGTCGTTTCTTACGACCATCACTTTTACCGCCCGAAGACGATCCAGAACGTCGATCGGACCATCCGCGCCCTCGGAGTCGATTTCTTGAAGTTCCAGACCGACTGGCAGGTCGTTAAAAAAACGATGAGAGAAAGCTTTATCCGCAAGGGCGACTTTTGCTGGCACTGCCACACCGGCATCTTCGCCTATCCGATGCAGATCGCGGTGAAGTACAATGTGCCGCTGGTCTTTTGGGGTGAGCCGAGCGCGGAGTACACCAGCTACTACGGCTACGGCGAAAACGAAGAGGTCGATGAAAAGAGGTTCAACATGTGGATCAATCTCGGCATCACGGCGGACGACATGTCGGGGATGATCAACGTGCCGCTCGCGGAGCTTGACGGCTTCCGCTACCCGTCTTATAAACAGCTCTCCGCCATTAAGTGCCGTTCCGTCTGTCTGGGAAGTTATATTCCCTGGGATGTCAAGAAACAGTCCGAACTGATCATGAGCGAACTCGGCTGGGAGGGGGACGTGGTCGAAGGCGTGCCGCCCGGCTACTCCTACGAAAAAGTGGAATGCATGCTGACCGGGATGCGGGATTACATTAAATTCATCAAGCGCGGTTATGCCCGGGTCTCGCATCTCTCTTCGATCGACATCAGGAATAACCGGCTGACGCGGGCGGAAGCGGAAAAGCTGATCGCTGAGTACGAGGGGAAACGGCCGCAGACGCTCGACCTCTTTCTGAAAATGATCGACATGAGAGAAGACGAGTTCAATCGCATCGCCTTGAGCCACGCGGTCAGCCCGTACAAGCATGATTTTGCCAAAACGGCGACGGGCAACCGGCTTTATGACCAGGATGTCTGGGACTGGAGAGATCTGTGACGATCGTCGTCATCGATTACGGGATGGGGAACCTGCATTCAGTGAGCAAAGCCCTGGAAACCGCGGGTGCGGAGGTTTTGGTCAGCAGCGATCCCAGGGATCTCGCGGCGGCGGAGCGCATCGTTCTGCCCGGCGTCGGCTCTTTCGCTCAAGGGATAAAACACTTGAACGAATCCGGTTTTGCCGAACAGCTGACTAAAGAAGTAATGGACAAGGGCAAACCTTTTCTCGGCATTTGTCTCGGCATGCATCTGGCCGCGGCCTTTGGCGAAGAGGGTGGCGGCAACCGCGGCCTGGGCTGGATCGAGGGAGAGGTCATCCAGTTCAAGGCGGCCGGGATCAAAGTGCCGCACATGGGTTGGGATGACGTAAAGTTTGTTAACGGCTCGCCGCTGTTTAGCGGCCTGAAATCGCCCGGCACTTTATATTTCGTCCACAGTTATCACTTTGTGCCGAAGGACGAGAAAGTCGTGGCCGGGGTCTGCGACTACGGCGGGGATTTTGTCGCGGCGATCCGCCGGGACAACATCCATCTGGTCCAATTCCATCCGGAAAAGAGCCAGCAGTCGGGCTTGAGAATATTGGAAAATTTTATTTCAATGAAGGACGGGTAGGGCATGCTTAAGAACCGGATCATACCGATACTGCTGCTGAAACACGGCCGTTGCGTTAAAGGCAAACGCTTTACCGATTATCGGGACACCGGCGCGCCCATTACGGCAGCCCGGATCTATGACGCGCAGCGGGTCGACGAACTGGTCTTTCTGGATATCCTGGCCAGCCGGGAGGAGAGAGACGTCCTGCTGAATATCGTGACCGAGACCGCCCAGGAATGTTTTATGCCTTTGACCGTCGGCGGCGGGGTCAAGACCATCGAAGACATCAAGGTTCTCCTGTCGGCCGGCGCCGATAAGGTCTCGATCAACACCGCGGCGATCGAGGAGCCGGCTTTTTTAGAAGCAGCCGCCGGCTATTTCGGCCGGGCCAATATTGTGGCGGCCGTCGATTATAAATTGAACGACCAGGGAAAAAGAGAGGTCTTTTCCCACGGCGGGACGAAAGCGACCGGTAAAGACCCGTTCGAGTGGGCCAAAGAGGTCGCCCGTCTGGGCGCCGGCGAGCTAATTGTCACTTCCATCGACCAGGAAGGAACAATGACCGGCTACGATCTGGAATTTATTAAGCTCGTGAGCGAAGCTCTGTCGATACCGGTGATCGCCCACGGCGGGGTCGGCACGCTCAAGGACCTGAAAGAAGGGATAACGATCGGCCGGGCTTCCGGGGTGGCGGCCGCCAGCATTTTTCATTTTACGGACCAGAGCCCGATCAAAGCCAGGTTGTATTTAAAAGACAATGGGGTCAACGTCAGGATTTAATGAACGAAAACGGAGGAAAGATCAATGGATAAGATGGATTTGAGACGGTGTTCCAAGTGTGTGATGCCCGAGACGCACGAGACGATCTTTTTCGACCAAAACGGCGTCTGCAATGTCTGTAAACAGCACGAATATAAACACGAAAAAGTCGATTGGGCGGCGAAAGAAAAGGAATTCAGCGAGATCGTGAACCGCTTCAAAGGCACGGGCAAATACGATTGTATCGTGCCGATCAGCGGCGGCAAGGACAGTACCTTTATCCTTTACACTATGATCAAGAAATACAAGGTCAGGCCGCTGGTGGTATCGTACGACCACAACTTTTACCGGCCGCACCACATCGCCAACCGGGACAGGATCTTGAGAGAACTGGGCGTCGACTTCCTGATCTACCGGTCGAATCCCGCCGTAGTTAAAAAGACGATGCTTGAATCGTTGAAGCGCAAAGGGGATTTTTGCTGGCACTGCCACTGCGGGGTTTTCGCCTGGCCGATGCAAATAGCCATCAAATACAAAATTCCTTTGCTCATCTGGGGCGAATCCGCCGCGGAATACACCAGCTATTACGATTTTGACAATCCGGAAGACCAGGATGAAAAGCCCTTTAACGTTTACATTAACCTGGGCATTACCGCTGACGATATGCATGGCATGCTGGACGGCACGGTGGATATGCGGGACCTGGCGCCCTATAAATATCCAAAGCTGAAGGACTTAAAAAGTATCGGCTACCGTTCGATCTGTTACGGCGCTTATCATCCCTGGGACGTCCGCGGGCAGGTTGAAACGATCAAAAATGAATTGGGCTGGGAGGTCGACGAAGTAGAAGGCATACCGGACAAATACTGGTACACAAAACTGGAATGCATGATGTCCGGGATCAGGGATTACCTGAAGTTCATCAAACGGGGCTTCGGCCGGACCGCCCAGTTGACGACCGACGACATCAGGGCCGGCAGCTTGAGCCGCGACGAAGCGATCAAGCTGGTCCGGGCCTACGACGGTTTAAAACCGGCGAGCTTGCCGGTCTTTTTGGAATATCTGGGGATTTCCGAAGATGAGTTCAATGAGATCGCCCTGCAGCATGTGGTCAGTCCCTGGCAGTGCGATATCAAGTCGCTGAAACAGGGCAAAGAGTTATGGGACCAAAAGCACTGGGGTTTAACAAGGTCCGGTCAAAAAGGAGCGTGATGGCAATGAACAACGGTTATAAACACTTTATCGAAGGAAAGATCATCTATTTGAGAGAGGTCAGGCCGGCGGACGTCAATGAAAATTATTACCGGTGGCTGAACGATCCGGAGGTCAATCAATTTCTGGAAACGCATTTTGTCCCGCAATCGATGGAAAATATCAAAAGATACGTGGAGAGAATGGACGGGAAAAGCGATGAGATATTCCTGGCCATGTGCCTGAAAGAGAACGACCGGCATGTCGGCAACATCAAATTAGGGCCGATCAACTGGATCCATCGGAACGCCGATATCAGCCTGGTGATCGGGGAAAAAGAATATTGGGGCAAAGGGATCGCCACCGATGCGATCCGGGCGCTCTCGGGGTTTGCTTTTAATGTTTTAAATCTTAACAATCTCAAGGCCGGTTGTTATGCGGAAAATAAAGGCAGTAAAGGCGCGTTCATCAAGGTCGGCTTTAAGGAGGTCGGGCTCATTAAAGACGATATTTACTTTCAGGGCAAATATACCGATCATGTCCTGCTGGCGTTGAACAAAAAAGAATTTACGGGAGCAAACTTATAATGAAGATCGGCCGGTTGGAAAGATTGATCCTCTTTGGCGGTGGCCGGCTGCTGGTCGAAGCCGCGAAGGCGGCGCGCCGGCGGGGGCTGGAGGTCTATGTCTTTGCGGTCAGGCGGCACCTGGAAGAAAAACTTGACGGCGATTTACGCCTGAAAGATTTCCTGGCCAAGGAGAAGATCGCCTATTTTGAGACCAAAGACGTCAACCGCGCCAAAGAATTTTCTTCTCTGGTGTCGGCTAAAACAATGGGACTTGGCTTCGGCGAAGAATACACGTTCGATCAGAAGACGATCGACCTGTTCAAGGGCAAGCTTTTTGATTTCATGGTGATCAAGCTGCCGCAGTATCGGGGCGGGGCGCACTTTACCTGGCAAATTTTGAGACAGGACCGGCAGGGGGCCTGGAACGTTCAGGTCATTAACGCGGAGATGGTCCAGAGCGTGTTCGATTCGGGGGAGATACTGAAAACCAAGTTGTATAAGATTCCCCGTGCGGCGAGACTCCCGCAGGATTATTTTAGGGTCAGCGAACGGGAGGGCCTGAAATTCTTTATTGAATTCCTGGCAGAGATAAAAGCGGGCCGGGATTTCAAGCTCAGGCGGCTGGCTGAAAAGCGCAGCCTGTATCTGCCCCGCTTGTTCACGCTAAAACACGGCTTCATAAACTGGGACTGGAATTTAGCCGAGATCGAGAGCTTTGTCTGCGCTTTTGACGAGCCTTATCCCGGAGCGTCCACTTTTTTGAACGATAAAAGGGTCGTCATTAAAGCTTGTACGGCCGGGCGCCCGGACGGGAAATTCCATCCCTTCATCGCCGGCCTGATCTACAGGATATTTAAGGGAGTCGTTCACATCGCCGTCAGGGACGGCACTTTGCTGGCCAAGCAGGTCCTGGATGGAAAAGGCCGCAACATCGTCGGCGAGCTCAAGCCCGGCGACAGGTTTTACACGCCGTTAAAATACCTTGAAGCGGCCCGGCTTTTTAACGCCCAGTATGACAGTGAGGGGTTGAAAACATGATGGAGCTGTTGAAAAAAATATATCCTCTCAGGCTGGCGCCGGTTTCGCCCGACACCGACCGGGCGGCGGCGATCCTGTGCCAGGTTTTGCCGTTCAAAGTGCACGAATATCCTTCGGGGGACGAACACAACGGCTGGCTCGTGCCCGATTCGTGGGAGGCGCACAAGGCGCTGGTCAGCCGGGACGGCCAAGTAATTTATGACGGAATGAAACATCCGCTGGGGGTGGCCGGCTATTCCACATCTTTCAAGGGCAAGGTTTCCTTACAAACGCTTAAAGAACATCTTTTCCATCACCCGAGCCTGCCCGGATCGCTGGTCTATCACTGCGATTATTATTATAAGCCGTGGAAAAAAGATTGGGGCCTGTGCGTATCCCGCGAATTTTTTGACCGGCTGGAAGACGGCCGGTATGAAGTCGAGATCGAAACCTCTTTTAAAAAAGGCACCATGAAAGTCCTGGATTATTTGCTGCCCGGCGAAAAAAAAGAGACGATCATTTTGAACGCGCATAATTGCCATGCCGGGCAGGCGAACGACGACATCGCCGGTGTGGTCGTGGCGATCGAGGTCATGAAAAGGCTGGCGGCCAGAAAAAAAAGAAAATACAGCTATCGGGTGGTGATCGCGCCGGAGCATCTGGGGACGGTCTTTTACCTGAAGAACCTGCCGGACAGGACGACCGCTGATTTTCGCTACGCCATGTTCCTCGAAATGCTGGGCAACGACAATCGTTTCGCCCTGCAGGAGTCGATGACCGGCCAAAGCTTGATCGATAAGGCGGCCCGCCAGTATCTTGGCTACAATCAGCCCGATTATTTTTCCGATCGGTTCAGGAAGATCGTCGGCAACGACGAGACCGTCTGGGAAGCGCCCGGTTATGAAATACCCTGCATCTCCCTGTCGCGGGCCCCGTATCCGGAATATCATTCCGATCTCGATAATGAGGCGATCATCTCCGAACAGCGGCTGGCCGAGGCGGTCGAGGCGGTTTTGGGGATCATCGACATCATCGAAACGAACGCCCGGCTGAAAAGGCATTTTAAGGGGCTGGTCGCCTTGAGCAATCCCAAGTTCGATCTTTATGTTTCAACGATTGATCCCAGTATCCGGCGGGAAGTGTCCGACGAGCAGAGGAAATGGAACCGGCTGATGGATTACCTGCCCAGATATTTTAATGAGAAGACGAACATCCTTGATATTGCCATCAAACATGAGCTGGACTATAAAAAAGTGTTTGAATATATCTCAAAATTCAGGGACAAGGGCCTGGTCTCGTTCCTTGATGCCGGCCGGGAGGAAAATGATGTCGCTTGAGCTGAAGCGGGCCCAAAAAGATGATTGCGATCTGCTGTACCGGTGGTATAAGGACGAAGAGACGAGAAAAGCGAGTTTCAACTCCGAAGCGGTCTCTTACGACAGCCATCGCGACTGGTTCGCCCGCTCTTTGGCCGACACCGGCCGTTTTATTTATATCGCCGAAGACGAGAATAAGAATAAGATCGGCATGGTCAGGCTGGACAAGATCAATGAGGCCGCGGCGGAGCTGAGCATCAATATAGCGCCCGAGCAGAGAGGCAAGGGCTACGGCAAATCGTTGATCGACCAGGCCTGCCTGGCTTACCCTTTAGCCGCCGGCGCAATTTTGTTCGTGGCGCAGGTAAAAAAATACAACGCGGCTTCGGTCAGAACGTTCGAAAAAGCCGGCTTCCGTAAAATAATCGAATACGCCAATGACCGGCTGGGCGAGATACTGGTCTTGGGCAGGATCAAAACATGAAAGAGATCAAACTGGAAAAACTGAAGATCGGCGGCGGTCAGCCGCCCCTGATAATTGCCGAAATGTCGGGCAATCACAATCAATCTTTAGAGCGGGCTCTCGAGATCGTGGACGCCGCGGCCGCGGCCGGCGCCCACGCCTTGAAGATCCAGACCTATACCGCCGAGACGATGACGCTGGACAGCGAACGGCCCGAGTTCATGATCGACGATCCGAAGAGCCTGTGGCACGGCTTTTCCCTTTATAAATTGTACCAGCAGGCGGCCACGCCCTGGGACTGGCATAAACCGATCTTTGAACGGTGCCGGCAGCTGGGCCTGATCGGCTTCAGTACGCCGTTTGACGCGACCGCGGTGGATTATCTGGAATCGCTGGACACGCCCTGTTATAAGATCGCGTCGTTCGAAAATAACGATCTGCCGCTGATCCGCCGGGTCGCCAAAACCGGCAAGCCGGTCATTATCTCGACCGGCCTGGCGACCAAAGAAGAGCTGGGAGAAGCGGTCAAGGAAATTCTTGGTCAAGGTAATAAAAATATCGTTCTCTTGAAATGTACAAGTTCTTACCCGGCCAGCCCGGAGAATTCGAATCTCCTGACCATCCCGGACTTGATTAAAAACTTTGGTTGTCTGGCCGGTTTGTCGGACCATACCCTAGGGATCGGAGCAGCGGTTAGCAGCGTCGCTTTGGGAGCTTCGGTCATTGAAAAACATTTTACCCTGCGCCGGGCCGACGGCGGCGTGGACGCGGCCTTCTCGCTGGAGCCGGCGGAGCTGGAACTGCTGGTGACCGAAACAAAATGCGCCTGGCAGGCGCTGGGCGGCATCCAATACGGCCCCACCGACCAGGAAAAAGGTTCGCTCAGGTTCCGGCGCTCCCTTTATGTCGTAAAGGACATGAGCGCAGGGGAGGCCTTCAACCGGGAAAATATCCGCTCCATTCGTCCCGGCCTCGGGATCTCTCCCAAACATTATGACGAATTGCTGGGGAAAAAAGTCGGGCGGGCGATAAAAAAGGGAACGCCCGTGGCCTGGGATATGGTGAACCGATATGTTAAATAAAGCTTTCGCTCGCATGTTCGGTGTGCGCACCAGGATCATCTGGTCGTTCGTGAAGCCGTATCCGCATTATGTCGTCGCCGTCACCGTGTTATCGTTCATGACCTCGTTTTTTGACGCGGTCAACGTGGTGGTGCTGTTCTCGATCCTGAACTCGGTGGTGGGAGCCAAAACCGGAGAGGGCTTCGGCGGCGGCATTACTCACAGCATCGACCGGCTGATCGGGATCCTGCCGGTCAAAGACACGGTCATTGCCGCCTGTTTGATGCTGATAATTTCTATCATTCTGAAGAACATTTTCAGTTATCTGCAGAAAGCGGTCAGCGCCCGGGCGAGCTTTCGGATCTGGCAGGATGTCCAGCGCCAATTGTTCCGCAAGCTGATCACGGCCGATTATCAATATTTCCTCGACCATAAGCTGGGCGAGATCGTCTACCGGGTCTATTCCGCGCCGGCTTCTCTGGGCGCTCTGCTGACGCTGATGCCGCAGGCGCTGGCGGAATTGGCCAAATTACTGGCGGTCGGCGCCATTTTGCTGGAGATGTCGCCGTACGCCTCCGGAGCGATACTGCTGATCGGCGCGCTGTTCTACTATTTTACAAAATATATCGCCAGCAAAGTCTCCTATAATCTGGGGGAAGGCCGGTCGCTAGCCTGCGAAAAACAGAACGTCCTGTTGAGCGAGACGATCAGCGGCATCCGGCAGATCAAGGTGTTCGCTTCGGAAAAGCGCTGGCTGGACGCCTTTTTCGGGGCGATGAACGACTATTTCAAACTGGCCAATCTGGACAAGCTGATCGCCCCGCTGCCCGGGCATATCCTGGAAACTCTGACGATAATAATGCTGGCGCTGCTTTTGATCGGCGTCAAACTGCTTTATCCGGGTAATTTTGCCCTGCTGATCCCCGTCCTGGGCACATTTGCCTACGCCTTTCAAAAGATCATGCCTTCGCTCTCCATGCTCGGCGACATCAGGATCCAGATCATGGGGACGCTGCCGATCATCGAGGTCGTGCACTCCAGCCTTAATCTCATGACGAAAAACATCCCCGACGGCAAGATCGAGATAGCGACGTTCAGTGACGCGATCAGGTTCGAGGGCGTCAATTTCTCTTACCCCGGTCGGGAAAATGTTTTGAAGGGGATCGATCTCACGTTCAAGCGGGGCGAGGTCACGGCCATCGTCGGGCCGTCGGGGGCCGGCAAATCGACCATTGCCGACCTGATCGTCAAGTTGTTCGTGCCCGATGCCGGCACTATTTTTATCGACGGGGTTTCGATCATGGATTGTCAGATCGCCACCTGGCTGAAGAAGATCGGTTTTGTGACCCAGGATACGTTTATATTCAACGCGACCCTGGCGGAGAACATCTCGTTCGGCCTGGACGTCGGGCTGGACGAGGTCATTGAAGCCGCCAAGAGCGCCAATGCCCATGAGTTTATCGCGCAGCTGCCGGACGGCTATCAAACCGTGGTGGGCGATCGGGGCATGAAGCTTTCGGGCGGCCAGCGGCAGCGCATCGCCATCGCCCGGGCCCTGGTCCACAAGCCCGAACTGCTGATTCTGGACGAGGCGACCAGCTCCCTTGACAACGTGTCCGAAGCGATCGTCCAGGCGGCCATCAACAATATCTCGAAGAACCGGACCGTGATCGTCATCGCCCATCGTTTATCGACGGTCATCGACGCCGATAAAATTATCGTGCTGAATGACGGAGAGGTGGCGGAGGCCGGCCGGCATGACGAGCTGATCGGGCGGGGGGGCTTATATTATAAACTTTATACCCGGGAAAAGATGTCCCAGCCGGAAAATAAACAAACTAAAAAGGCGGAGCTGGTCTGATGGGAAAACCGTTGAATAAAAAGCAGATACTCTGCACGCTGGGGCCCGCGTCGCTCAACGAAAAAATAATCGTCCGGCTGGCCGACCTGGGGGTCGATCTTTTCCGCCTCAATCTGTCCCACACCAAGATCGACGATCTGGAGGCGACGATCGCCTTGATCCAGAATTTGACCGATAAGCCGCTCTGTCTTGATTCCGAAGGCGCCCAGATCAGGTGCGGCGATATGATGGGCGGCAAGGTCTTGTTCAAAGAAAATACAACGGTCAAGATCTGGCGGACAAAACGGGTCGGGGACGAGTCCAATATCTATTTTTCACCGGCGGTCGCTTTTTCTTCGATCCCCGTCGGTTCTCTGGTCAGCATCGATTTTGATTCGGTGCTGCTGCAGATCGTCGACCGGA
>JAQUOB010000012.1 GCA_028717325.1 Candidatus Margulisiibacteriota bacterium | reverse complement strand
AAGAGGCCTTTTAAAATATAGAGGCCGATGATACCGAGCGCCGTCAGGTTGAGCATCAGCAAGTTCTTGTCGCCGATCGCCTTGAAAGCGAAGCCGGCCAGCGGCGCGATGAACAGCGTGGTGGCGGTAACGACGACGGTGCAGGCCGAAGCGCCCAGAATGATCGTCGCGTAAGGTTTTAGATATTTAAATAATCTTTTATAGTCCGACATTGATCGCCTCGACTATCTTTTTGGCCGCGCCCGGCTCGCCCATGGCTTTGACCAGCTCGACCGACATCTCTCGTCTCTGTTCCGGATGTTTCAACAATTCAACGACTTTCATCGCCACGCCGAGCGGCTCGATAAGCCCGCGGATCTCGGGTGCTATCTCCCGGTCGGCTTTCTGGTTGGGCAGGGCGAAATATTTGGTCTTCTGGTTAACGATCTCCGCCACTCGTTTCTTAAACAGCCGGCCGATGACCGGCAGTTTGCCGATCAGGTCAGCGATCCCCTCCATCGGGATGAGTTCGGGATGGTTGAGGGGAAAAACAACGACCATCGGCACCCCGCGGGCGGCGATCTTGGCGGTGTTCGTCCCCGGGATCGTGACGGCGACTTCGGAATTATAAATATCTTCAAAGCCGACCATTTTAGTTCCTTCGATCGGCAAAGCTTTCACAAAAGGCGAGCTGACCAGCTGGAACTTTGCCCCGGGTATTTCTTTCTTGATCAGCGCCATGATCTCTTTATAGAGCGGCGTCATGTAATCTATTTCCCATTTCCGGCTGCCGGGCATGAAAGTGACGACGTTTGACTCCGGCGCCCATTTTTTCAACCCGTTGATCGAATCGACCATCAGGTCGCCGACGATCGCCAGCTTGCCGGCGGGCAAGCTCCGGGAGAATTTATCGAAAGTTGACCGGTCGGGGACGAAGAATTTGCGGTAAAACTTTTTCCAGGCGATCCGCTCGTCGATGTAGGCGAAGGCCGGGTATTTTAATTTGCGGGCGATCAGCATGGCGTGGGCCAGGTCGCCGCCCAAAAATAGGACAACGCCGGCTGAAGCGAACTCGATATTTTTTGGTTTTTGTCCCAGGAACACCCACTTTTTATATTGCGCCGCGGTGATCAGCTGGTCGATCCCCTTCAAAGATTTTACGAACTCGGCTTCTTGGCCGCTGGTATACTGGCAGGGGGTCAGGACGAGGATAATTCGCTTATTTTTGTCTTTCGAAAATTCTTCGGCCACCGGTTTGACCAGGGCGGAAAGCTCTCCCGGGCTGTTGGCGACCAGGACGATGTCGGTTGTTGTCATAATTCATTACGATTATACCAAAATTCAGGTCGGGAGGATAGCACTTGAGTCCGGGTGGATCGGCGGCTATAATTCAATTTAAGATCGAAGGGGAGGCCAGAATGAAAAAAATATTGTTGGTGGGTTTGGTGGTTGGGTGGTTCGGTGGTTGGGTGGTTGGCGGGTCGATCGCATCGGCCGAGATCTTTAAGATCAGTAATCTGCCCGCGGGGACGGAGCAATATCGTGTGAGCGACAAGGCGAGCGGCCAGCCGCGCTGGCAGAGCGCGCAGAAGGTACAGCAACTGACCGATCAGGGCAAAACTTTTCTTTATCTCGATGAAAACGGCAGCGGGCTCTACGGGTCGGACAAGAAAGATAAGACCTGGAACGCCAAGTCCTATTTTTATCTGGCCGGCGGGCGGCTGGTCCCTTACCAGGTTAACATCGTCTATAAAGACAAAAGCGGCGCGGCAGCCGGCCGGATCAGCAAATATTACGACCGCCAGAACAAGCAAGTGGTTTGCACGACGAACGGCGCCGTTAAGACGTTCGACTTTAAGGACGACATTGTCGACAAGGAAGACCTCGGTTTTTGCCTGATGAACTATCCGTTCGAAGAAAAACGGGACATGGTTTTTTACCTGTTAACGCACGAGCCGACGCTGTACCGGGTCACCTTTAAATACAAGGGTGTAGAAACCCTGACGCGGAACGGGAAGCCGGTCGACTGTTACAAGCTGGAGATGATACCCGATCTCGGCGCGCTCAATATTTTCGGCGCGTTCGTGCCCAAGACTTATTTCTGGTACACGACCGGTCCAGACCACGATTTTGTCCGCTACGAGGGGCTGGAGAGCGGCTTGGGCACGCCTTATATAGTGATGGAAGGCCAGCGGCAGTAAAAGGCATTATGGATAAACCTCCAATAGTTCTCTCCAAGAGTAAATTCCTCGAAGGCCTGCAATGCCCCAAACTGCTCTGGTACGAATATAACCGCAAAAAGGACCTGCCGGGGATCGACGCGGCCACCCAGGCCGTTTTTGACGAAGGCCGGCGTGTCGGCGAGTGGGCGCAGAAGCTCTATCCCGACGGCATCAGGATCGAGCGCGATTTTGATCCCCAAAGGCAATCGCAAAAATCAATTGAAGCCCTCAAGCTGCGCCAACCCCTGTTCGAAGCCGGTTTTGTCTATAACCGGGCTTACGCCCTGGCCGACATTTTGGTCCCGGTCGAGAACGATGCCTGGGACCTGGTCGAGGTCAAGAGCTCGACCCAGCTGAAAGACGAGCATTATGCCGACGCGGCTTTCCAGAAATACACGTACGAAGGGGCGGGGCTCAAGATACGCGGCTGCTATTTGATGCACATTAATAATGAATATGTCCGCCGGGGCGGGATCGAGCCGGCCAAGCTGTTCACCAAAGAAAATATCACGGCCGAAGCCGAACACCGGCAAAAGACCGTGGCCCAAGAGATCAATTCGATGCTTGAGGTCATTGCCGCCCGCGAGATGCCGGACGTTAAGGTCGGCCCGCAGTGCAGCAGCCCGCGCGACTGCCAGCTGGAAGATATCTGCTGGAGCTTTCTGCCCGACAAAGACCATATTTTTATCCTTTACCGGGCGGGCAAGTTCCGCTACGAACTGCTTGACCGCGGCATTTTGAATATCGCCGAGATCCCGCCCGAAGAGCTCAACGAAAAGCAGGCGCTCCAGGTCAGGAGCCACCAGACGGGCGAAGCCCACATCGACCGGGCGGCGCTCAATGAATTTCTAAAACAGATCAGTTATCCGGTCTATTTTCTGGATTTCGAAACGATCGCGCCGGCGGTCCCGGTTTACGATAATTCCCGCCCTTATCAGGAGGTGCCGTTCCAATATTCCCTGGATGTGGTGGAGAAAGAAGGCGCGGAGCCGGTCCATTACGAATACCTGGCGCCGGGCGACGTCGATCCCCGGCCGGAAGTGCTTAAACAACTGAAAGAACGGTTGGGGGAGGCGGGCTCGATCATCGCATACTATGCCCCGTTCGAGATAAAGGTCATCAAGAACGCGGCGGAGGTTTACCGCGACTATCTGCCCTGGTCGGACGCTGTCCAGAAACGGTTCGTCGATTTGCTTGAGCCGTTCAAGAATTTTGTTTATTATCATCCCGGCCAGGAAGGCAGTGCGTCGCTGAAGCGGGTCTTGCCGGCCATCACCGGCAGTTCTTACCAGGGCCTCGAGATCAGTAACGGCCAGGTCGCCGCGGCCGAATATTACCGGGTAACTTTCAACGATGTCGATGAAAAAGACAGGCAGAAGGTCAGGGCCGCTCTGCTTAAGTATTGCGATCTCGATTCCAGAGGGATGATCGAGGTTTTGCGGTCACTGCGGCAGCAGGCAGTTAAATAATATTCAGCATCCTGTCTATTTCTTCCGGCGAGGCGTTCGTGGCGACAAAAAGCAAACGACCCAGGCCGTCTTTCCCGATCTCTTCGCGATTGCGCTCAAGCCAGGCGCCGAATTTGTCATAATAGCGGCTTTTCCCGATGAATTCCATAAGCTCTATAAAAGACCCGATCAGCCGGTGGGTTCCCGACTGATTGGATTCTTTCCTCAAAAGAATTTGAATGTCCGGTTTGCCAAGACATTCGAACATCTTGGCGAGCCTTTCTTTGCCGTGCAATTCAAAGACCCGTCTGATCAGATCATAATGGGCGATCAAGCCGTCTTTAAGCCAGTCGGGATAGGGTTTGAACTTTTCAACTTCTATTTGATGATAATTCATAGGCCCGACATCTTCAGTGACATTATAAGAGCTATAAAGTTTCACACCCATCTCTTCCAGCCGGGCGGCCCGCCGCTCACTTTCCGCTTGAATAATGTTCCCGTTTTCATCATAAAGCCTTGCCGGCGGGAGGGGTGCGGCTGTGATTTTGGAGGGCGCTTGACCGGCTAATCTGGCCTCATACTCTTCCGAGTAAGATCTTCCCCATAAAGAAGGGCCGATATTTTTGGCCCGGAATTCTTCGGCTGAAAGCGGCGGCTGGGGAGCTTCGGTCGCGGCCCGATCTTTAGGCGCCGCCTCCGCTCTAATTGCCTTGACGATTTGAAATAAATTTAGGCCAACTCTATAATCTTCATATCCATCCCCTCCATCAGAGGGACTGCGCAGGTTCGGTGTTGCCCAAGATAATTGTTCAATTTCATCGCTTAAATTTTCGATGTTAATGACGATTGGAACGGCGGTGCACAAGTGTTCGGGCGAAGATAACTCCATTTTATCTTCAGACAATTTCGCTTCTAGAGAAATAATTTTCTCTTCTTTGATAGGATCACAGCCTGGCGCTGAGATTGAGGTCCGTTTAGCGGTAATATTTTTGATCACAAATGAAACCTCTCTCGGACTTCTGTTAATTATTTCGATATCATAAGTACTTGGATTGTCTGAAGGCGGCGGCTGGGGAGCGGTGGGAACTGTAGTGGCTGGGGTGGACTCGGCACTCCCTGCGGCCATCAGCTTAATGTTCCCTTTGTCGCCTAAAATATATAATTCCTGGTCCCGCGTCAGGAAGGCCGACAATTCCAGACTTGAGAAGATACTCTCGGCAGTTTCGTTGCCCGCCGCACGCTCTTCCAGCGAGGGCTGCATTCCCAGCAGTCTGATCTTGGCGATGGAATCAAGGTGAATGTCTTTGAGTTCAATCCCCTGCGTTTTGAAGATTTTGGTAAGGCAGGGACCGAGCCGATCTTTACCGATGGCAAAAGAAGAGATCGCGACTACCCCTCGCAAAGCCGGCAGGGCTCTTTGAGACAATCGAATTATTGGTTTAAAAGCTACTGGGGTGACCATGTTCTAATTATTTATCTCCGGTTAAAAACGACTCCATCCCATCTACTAATGCCTTGATATTTTCTTCAGTCATATCATTGGTGACTAATCGGGCTTTATAACGGTGATTGTCCAGTCCCGCGGCGCTCATAGCGATTCCTTTGTTTGTATAAGACATTCCGTCTATAACCTTTAATAAACAGGTGAATCTGTCATCTTCGCTAAGCGCCAGCCGACCTATTATCTTGCCTATCAAGGCCGCGTTTGGGGGCGTGTCTATATTGTTGACAATTGACCTGATCAGCTGGTCGTAAGTTACTACATAGCCGTCTGCATTGAATGTATCATTTATCATCGTGATCAGCTCGGCCAAAAAAATCGATTTTTTGTTCAGATCGTTCGGATAAATATTTGCCTCATTTTCGAGGATTATTCCGGCGATCCCACTTAGTGAAAGATCTTGTTCCCAAAGCGCTTTTCTTACCATCTCGCGCATTTCGATCGCCAGCGCGTCTTGGTCTTTAGCCTTTTCCTCCGCTTCGGTTGAAATATCCTCGACCAGGCGGATGGCCTTGTCACTGCGTCGATGATCGGATATGTTGCTAAAGGAGCGGCCGTCGCGCAGGCTACAGAGAACGTAAAAACTCTCTATCCCACTACCACCGTCTGTTTCATCTGTTTCAGTTGTTGTTGTCCAGGTCCGATTATCCCCCGATAACCGATCTTTGGCTTGTAGCCATTCCTCTTCAGTTTGAAGCCTGAATCTGCGGCCGGTTAAATCACTTAATCTTTTTGCAAACTCTATGGCTTCAGACAAAGTTACGTAAGTTAGTGCCTTGCTTTCCTGCGAGGGATCATCGAGAAGAGCGCTAAATTTAGAGACGTTACCCCCAATAATGAATGTATAGCCCTGCATAACTTGTTTGAATAAGCCAACCGTTACCTCTCCTTTCATAATTCTATAATTCCCCATATCAATCATTTCGGGGATCACAATTTTAGGCTGGCTCGCGGGGGCGGCAGTTGAAATGGGTTTGTCAGTAGCCATCAGATTGATGTTCCCTTTGTCGCCTAAAATGTAAAGCGTCTGATCTTGCGCCAGGAAAACCGATAACTCCAGGCTGGATAAGATACGCTCGGCAGTTTCGTCGTCCGCCGCTCTCCTTTCCAGCGAGGGGTTCATTCCCAGCAATCTGATCTTGGCGACGTTATCAAGGGAGATGCCTTTGAGTTCGATTCCTTGCTCTTTGAAAAGGGCGGTGAGGCAGGGGCCGAGCCGTTCTTTGCCGATCACAAAAGAGGCGCTCTCGACCACTCCCCGCAGAGCCGGCAGGTTTCTTTGTGGCAATCTGATTATTGGTTTATAGGTGACTGGTATGACCATGTTAATTACTTAAGCCTTTTATCAGCAATACCGTTAATCTATTTATTCTCAGATCAGTGCCATTATTCCTTGCCCTATAGAGGAAGCCCTCTTTTGAAATTTCGAGTTGATTAAGGTCGTCGTCAGGCCGATACACTTCTTCGCCAAAGAATGGGAACTTAACCCCTTCTTCGGTCACTATCCCTATTAACGGCTCATATATGCTCGCCGGCCTGAAGCCGGTTATTCCCGGGTTGGTTGCTTGGCGCAGCATTCCCCCTTCCAGTTTGAAAGTGAAGCCTTGCGGGCTCGCGTCGGTTATTTCAAGCTCCTGGCTTAGACTGAATGAAGGGAATGAAGTTTTTTTGCCCTTTAAAGCGCCGGGATCTTTGATGGTTTTAAAGATATCCCAGAGGATATTCGTTGTTGGCGAAACAAGGCCCGCTTCGGGCGGGATATCTTCGATCAGGCGAAGGGAACTATCTTTGCTCCGAGACCAGAAATAACAGGTATAATGATCATTGAATTTAAGCGCGCGTTGAAAGTACTCGCCGCTTGGATCCGCTTCCGTTTCGGTCCAATTCTGATGTTGGCCTAACATTACATTGCCAACCGAGATCTTTGCCGCTTCCCATTCCAGATTGGTCGGAACTCTGAAAATTCTGCCGGTAAGATCGCTTAGCCGTTTCGCGAATTCCCGCGCATCTATTAAACAGACGTAAGTTAAGACCTCTGCCGCCTTCGAAGGATCATCAAGAATCGATTTAAACGTATCGGCATGATGCCCATCAAATCTGTATCCTCGCATCACCTGCTTAAATAGCCCAACCGTAATTTCTCCTTTCATAATTCTACGCTTGTCCGAAATATCGACCATCTCCGGAAGTTCTATTTGGGATTGGGGCGCGGCGGCGGTTGGAGCAGGTGCTGCCGAGGTTAAGGGGCGAGTGTATCTGTCTTCCAGGCCCATTGAAATATCCTCGACTAATCGGATCGCATAGCTGACAGCACGGATCGTAGGGAAGAGGGTGAGGCGGGTGTGGAGGGGGTCTCGGATCAGGCGGCAGAGCACAAAAGTATTACCATCAGGTCCTCCGGTTTCTGTCCATGTCCAATTTATGTCTGACAATTTATCTTTAGCCGTTATCCATTCCGCTTCTGTCTGGACCCTGAACTTTCTGCCGGTTTGTTCGCTAAGCCGTTTTGCGAATTCCCGCGCATCAAATAAGCATACATAAGTTAAAGCCTCTCCCTCTTTCGAAGGATTATTGAGAATAGTTGTAAGTTCTTGAGCCTCTGGCCCTTTGATTTCATAGCCCTGCATAACTTGTTTAAATAAGCCGACCGTCACCTCGCCTTTCATAATTCTAAGCTTATCTGAAATGGCGATCATCTCGGGCAGTTCTATTTGGGGTGGTTGGAGCCGGTTTGTCGATTCCTGCAGCCATTTGATCCGCATTTCTTTGCTGCCTAAAATATATAGCGTCTGATCTGGGCCCAGAAAATTTGACAGATCCAGGCGGCAGAAAATATCCTCGGCAGTTTCATTGGTTGCCACGCACTCTGCTAGCGAGGGCTGCATTCCCAGCAATCTGATCTTAGCGATGATATCGAGACGGATATTTTTAAGCTCAACCCCTTGTCTTTTGAAAAGAGCAGTGAGGCAGGGGCCGAGCCTCTCTTTGCCGAGGACAAAGGAGTCAATATCGACCGCCTCCCGCAAAGCCGGCAGGGCTTTTTGAGGCAATCTGGCTATTGGTTTATTGGTGATTGGTGTGACCATTAAACTTCTTCCCTTTGGCTATTTTCCGCCGGTTCACTTTCGGGTTTTGTCCCCGCGAAAAGAGCGTATTGAAATCGATCTTCATCGTAATGTTCAAGCGGCAGTTCCGGCCGGCTCCAATCCGGCACAAGGTCGGAAAAATGACGGTCATAAAATTCTATGGTTTTATTCACGACAACCCGGCGCGGTTCCATGGCAATTACCCGCTCCAATGAAGTTGAAGTCGTCAAATAAGCTAAAACCGATTGCGGCTCGCTGACGGTCAATAAGTACGCTATGAGCGCGTTGGCCGCCGCCGCGCGGAGCATGAGGGAATCGATCATGGCTTGGCCTTGAGCGGTGTCGGCCGGCAAAGAATCGTGCTGACGTTCGCATTCGTTCTCGAGACGGCTTAAAACAAGGGCGTCATACATTTCTCCCGCGCCGAAGACATTCTGCCTTAAACTGTCGATCCCATAAACATCGATATAGCTGGCGTAATAAGCGTGCAATTCGGTGACCAGCCTCGTTTCGAGGGTCAATGGCTCTCTATGGATCGCTCGATAAGAAAAATGGGCCCGCTCATGCCTGATCGCCAGAAGCGCCTCTTTATCCCCGGCTTTCGCCTTTGAGAGGGCTGAATCCGGAACAATAGGAATTCCCGACATTGTAAACGCCTGCACGGAGGAACTGCCGGCGATTACCTGCGCGATCAGCAGAAAGGGCAGATCGGGTAGCGAGATGATCCCGAAATCGGGATCATAATTTTGAAACAGCCGGCGGGGATCATGGCCTAATACGGATAATGTCTCCGCTGCTTCTTTGAACAGTGAACTCTTTTTAGTATGGTCCAAAAACGTTTGGTTGGCTTTTTGCAACAGCTCTTCTCCCGAGGCGGCCTGATTGCCGGGTTCTGATAACAAGAGCATCTTTTTAAGACGGTCGTTCAATTGCCGGCTAACTTCTTCGGCTGCCTTATTGCCCGGGGCCAGAGGGGTCAATAATCTGTCCCTGACGTTGATAAGCGTTTTGGGCTTTGAAGCGGCCGGGATTGTCTGGCTTCTGATGCTATCGATTATTTGATTTGATAAAAGAACCATGTTTAATCAACCTCTGTTGACGTTCCGACCTAGTATAAAGGCCGTTCATTACATCGGCATTTAGAGTGATCGTAATTTGTCCTCATTTTAAAGAATAATATAATCTCATGCCTTCATTTATCTCATTGCGATTTCTTCCATTGAGAACCGCGTGCTCGATCGCTTGATCCTGATGCCATAATTGACCGGCCAAAGCCGCACTTAAGGCTATCCCTATATTTCTAGCCGACCACGATCTTGTTACATCGTTAAAATGCTCCAAACGCGTTGTTATGTCCCCGCTTGAGTCGCCAATTATATATCCGATTAATGCTGCAAGTCTTTCTGTTGCAAGTCTTTCTTCGATTATTTCTTTGGCCATTGTCTTTTCAAACAAAGAAATCATTGTTACTATTGGTTTGGTACGACTATCTGCCACCTCACCGATGATTTTTGAGTAAAAACGCCCTGTCGCAAGTAAGTCGCCGATAAGAATGCCTCTCCCCATTTCACAAACTCGTTTAAATATTGCCCCCGTAGACATTCTTCTGTTTTTAAGCGCTTCTTTAACGAAGGCCTGGATATCCGCGGGGGAAATTAGAGGTTCAATTTGGGATTGGCGCGCGGCGGCGGTTGGAGCAGATTCGTTAATCCCTGCCGCTTCCAAAAGGCCGATCTGCGGCAAAATCTCCTCAGCAATCTCCTTTGGGCATCTCGAGAGCAGGCTTACGATCCGGTCCATCCCGTTTTCTTCTTTCAAGAAGACTCCCAGAAGCTCCGACGCTTCTTTGGAAAGCAGGTTTTGAACCGCGATGACGACACAGGCATAGTTATCGGCCAGGAGGTGCTTGAATAGCGGCAGGGCAAAATCCGGATGGTTGACTGCCAATTGGTGCATGATCTTGGCCAGTTTTTCAAAACTGCCATGCGACCGCATAGCCTTAAAAATTTCGTCGACAACAAAGACCCTCCGGCCGTTGTCCAGCGGTTTTGTCTCGTTCAGATAGATCTGCGACAAGGCCGCGGCCGCTTGGGCGGGGGGAATATCATTGAGCCTTGTGGCCGCAGTGTTGAAGTTGTTGTAGCGAAGCCGAAGCCAGTCGGCCAGGTCGCTTATCTTTCTTTCTTCAATATTTTTGGCGGTTGGAGCCGGTTCAGTCTCCGTGGCCATCAGATTAATAGTTCCTTTGTCGCCTAAAATATAAAGCGTATGATCCTGGGTCAGGAAAGCCGACAACTCGAGGCTGGAGAAAATATCCTCGGCAGTTTCATTGGCAGCTCTCGTTTCCAGCGGGGGTTGCATTCCCATTAGTCTTATCCCGGCGGCTTTATCGAGTCGGATATCTTTGGGCTCGATCCCAGATCGTTTAAAAAGATCGATAAGGGCCGGTCCAAGCCGGTCGCGGCCGACGCCAAAAGAAGTGACCTTGACTATCCCATGCAGGGCGGGCAGGGCTCTTTGCGGCAATCTGATTATTGATCTGTTAGTTACCGGCGCGACCATTAGTCAGGTATCCTTAAGCTGATCGTGCTGTTGTTTCCCTCTAAATGGGAGACCAACTCAACGCCGGCCTCTCTGGCTTTATTTTCATATTGACGCTGTATTTCAGATACATTTGCCGTTCCCGGCAGGGTGAAAATCAGATTGGTCCCGTCTGCCGAGCTGGTCAGCGTAAGCGTGATCTTGGGAAATTTTGGGGCTTCGGGCATCTCGATCAGGAGATTAATGATCTCGGTTTTATATTGAGGGTCCAAATCCGGATCGTTTATCAAATCTTCGAAGGAATTGATCCGCGGGTTGGCGGGGGCGAAGAGCTCGGCTATCATTTTATCAAATTTAGCCTTCGTTGGCCCTTGGAACGTCTGAGTAAGGGAGGCGGCCAGATCAATGATCAATGTTCTGATTTGATGCTGAGGAATGACTGAGAGGATAGGTGTGAGCTTGACCGGCGGCGAAATTTCGACCACGATCTCTCTGCTTGCAATGATGCTGAAAACAAAAGTTGTGCCGGTTTCGGCTGTCCTGACTACGAGAGACCGGTTGGTCCCTTCAATATAAGTTGTCCGGAATTGCGTTAACCGCGGTCCCTCCTCACGGTTCTGGGTATCGGCGTTGTGGACCGATAGCTGTATATCATTAGCCGGGCTGATCCGCCAGCGGACGGTGATCGGTTTGTCCCGCTCTTCGCCGGTGAGCTTTTCCTGCCGGTCTTTGGCGGCGTAGATCAGATCAGAGAGCGCGCGCAAGACGGCCCCCTGTTCCACGTCGGGCAGGTTTCTCTCTACCATTAGCGTTTTGAGCCCGGCCCGCGCGGCGTTCACTTTCCGGTCAACCTTATTTTTCTCACCGGCAGCCAGGGTGAGATCCCAAGCCGGGAGATTGAATTTACTTGTTCCCTCGACTATTGTCCAGGCCTGTTCCGCCAGCGAAGCGATGAAAGGGTCTTCGTGAGCTCGCAAAGCTTCGATTCTGATTAGTACCCCTAACGGTTTTAACTCTGCTACCAGAGATAACGCCACCGCCAGGATGCCCTGGTTTTCACTCTTCAGGAGTTCGGGGAGTTCCGCTTCGAGCGCCTGCCGATCCTCGACAGTCAGGTTTTGTTTGAGCTTGGCCAGTGTTTCGGCCCTGGCGGTCGCCTCGGCTGGCCAGGCGTTTTCCTCAAACCAGAGCTCGATTTTTTCTTTGCCTTTGAGTGGTGAGAGGATGTTGCCGATAATTGCCGCAGTGACTTCTTTTCCTTCAGCCACTAACTGGCTGATCTTGCGCAGGATTATTCCTCTCCGCCCGTGAATTTGGGCGATATCCATCTGGCGGCCCCGTTCCGATTTGTCGGCGGTTTCTTCAAAAACTAATTCTCCGTTCTTGACCGAGACCTTAATAATATACTCGCCGCCCGGCATATTGTTGACTAGCCAGGCGGAAAAGGCGTTATCGAGATGTTCTTCGACCGCTTGCTTCAGCGGCCGGGCGCCGCCGGCCAGGTCGGTCCCTCTCTCCATAATATATTGCTTGATCGCCTGGTATTCGGCGTCATTGCCTCCCAGGACGACTTCAAGCTTCTGGTCGGTTTCCACCTGGGCGATAAAATTTTTCAATTGGATATCGGCGATGGCCGAGAGATCGGCTTCGGTCAAATAATCAAAAGGGACGATATCGAGCCGCCGAAGAAAGGCGGGGGGATATTTGTCGCGGCCATATTCATCTTTTTGATTTTTAAATGAATCGGCGGCGATCCGGCGGTTGGCTTCGATCAGGCCATCGGTGATCTTCTTAGCTTCCGTCACCGGTTTGCCGTTGGACAGTTCTCTGATCTGCTCCGGCTTGAGCATCTGCTTCTCTCCCTGATTTGACGTCATGATGACAACCACGTCTTCAAGGGAATACTTTTCGCCGGTCTCTTTGTTCTGGACGTAACCCTGGTCAAGCATGACCAATAACGAATCATAGACATCGGGATCGGCCTTGTCCGCTTCATCAAGGAGAAGGACGCCGTGGCGGTTCTCTTTTCTTTTAAACAGTTCCGGCAGCATCCCTTTTGTTTTGTCGAAGCCGACAAAACCGGGATCGGGACCGAAGAGCAGGGTTTTTCCGGCTTTCCCCTCGCACTGGGTCATATCGATCGTCATGACCTTTTGTGGGTTGCCGAATAACAGCCAGGCCAGCGTGTGGGCCAGCTCGGTTTTACCGGTCCCCGTCGGTCCGGTGAACATGAAAGCTGCGATCGGCGATTGCTTTTTGCGGCGGCCGGTCTTATAGCGTTTAATGGCGCCGGCGACTTTTTTGACCGCCTGGTCCTGCCCGATAAAGCGGGTCCTGATCCGGGCTTCGATTTGGCTAAGCTGTTGAATGTCCAATTCGTCCATTTTGCGCAGGTCAAGGCCGGCCATTTTCGAGGCCTGGGCGCGAATATCGTCTTCGGCGATCGTCAGACAGCCGGTCTCGGCCAGTTTGCGCACGACTTTTTCTACCAGCAGTTCGCTTTCCAGATAGGCGGCGACGATGCCGATGACCGATTTCCAGATCACCTCAAGCTGGGAGCGTGTCGCGGGGTCGCCGGCAAATTCGATCAGATCGTTGATATCATCCGCTAATTTTTTTGGGGTTTCCGCCACGACCCTTCTTAAGTCGCCGAGCTGACTGCGTTTACTGCCGATCGCTTCTTTGATCAGAGCGATGGTCGCGTCCGGCGGGAAGCGGTTGACGATCAGCGGTGAGAGATCGATCGCCGCCTGGCGCGAACCGGGCGGGACCTCGATCTTTTCCGTTCCTTTTAACCTGTCCAGAATGACCGGGATAATATTCCTGACCAGACGCCGTAGTTTGTCGCCGGTCAGCGATTCGATGTTGATCGGATCGCCAAACCGTCTTTTGGTGGCATCGTTATTGAAGTAGCGATAAAATTCGCTGGTGGTCGTTGCTCCCACCACTTGAAAACCGGGGCGGGCGAGGGGTTCTTTTAAAAGTTCAAGGACGCCGGCCTGTTCCATCAGGTGGAGTTCGTCCATCAGGAGATAAACGGTGTAGCCCTGTTTGAATGCCTCCTGGACCGTTTCCACGATCTGTTTCAACTGCGGTTCGAGGACGGAGCGGTCGAGATCTTTCATCCCCAGGCTGAAAAAGAAAGTTTTTTCCTCGTCTTTCCATTCCTGGGCCAGCCCTTCGACGATCGCCGTTTTTCCCACGCCGGTATTGCCGATCAAAATAGCGTTGCTCCCGCCCTTAAGCCGTTTGGAGAGTTCCGCCATCTCGTCACTGCGTTCAAAGACCGGATCGAGATCGCCGTCGCGGGCTTCGCGGGTGATATTGCGCAGGCCCAGCGCTTCTAACTTTTCGATCGGGGTTTGCGGCGGCTCGTTGCCGCCCGCGCCGTTGATGCCGTTAGCGCCGCTAACAGCGCTGTTTTGCACTCCGTTAGCCGAGTTCCTGGCCGCTAATTTTAATCCATCGCGGATCAGAGTGCCCGCCGGGGTCAGGCTTAACGGATTATGCATCGATGGAGACGCTTCTTTTAAGGCTTGTACTCCCGGTAATATTCCCCGCTGGTTCATGGCCGTGCTGCGAGCGGCAATGGTCAGTTGCCTGATCAGCGTCACGCTTTGCCTGATCGGTAATCTATTGAGTGTTTCCATCGGTTTTCTTTCCTGTTTGGGTCGAAACAGTCCTTCTTTCTATGGCTGATCGTTTTGGTTCGGCCTGGGCGCCGGCTTTTTTGGGCAGTCGAAGTTTGCCCGGGCCGGGATCTAAATAGTCCCGGCGAAAACCCTCGAAGAGTTGGGTGAGGGTGGTACCGTTGTTCGACCTGGACGCGATTAATAACTCTCTGACCAGGTTTTCTTGGCCGGACGCGTCGATCACGCCCTCTTTCATGACTTCGGCCACGACCTGCCGGATGGCGACTTCAAAATCAAGATCACGGTCCATGATCTTTTCCACGATCGTTTCCGCTAAAATGTGCATGGCATGGTCTTCACCCGTGCCTTCAATTTCCCCGGGGATCGATTGGCCGAGCGTCTCTTCGGTCTTGCCGTTGAAATCGTAAAGGATTTCTCTCGTCGTTTCCCGCAGGAGGTCAGCGGCGCGTTGCTGGATAGCGTCAACCCCCGAGAGCTCACTTTTTAACCGGTCCATCCAGGCGATCAACCGCGCTTTTTTGTTGGCATCTTGGATCTTAGGCTCGATATCGTTCCAAGCCTTAACCAGCACTTTATCCACAAATTCATTTATTCGGCTCTGAAATTCGGCGCGATAAATATATCTGCCTTGTCTCTCCAGCGCGACCAATTCCGAAAATATTTCTTCAACCGCTTTTTTTATTGAAGGTTCAGCCAGTTCCAATAATTCCGAGAAACCTTCTTCCTCAGTTAAATCTTTTAATATCCTCTGGCGGACTGCATTAGCAACGTCTATTCGCAGGTTTTTTTCCCAGCAGATACCGATGACAAAAGGGATTTTGGAAAGTTTAAGCAGAGCGAGAGTCGCGGCGGCGACCACCGGCAGCATGGAAACATTCAAGGCCAGGGTTTCGATCACTCGCTCATGTTTAAGGGCGAAGATATTGGCTTTTGTCTTGGCCCGAAAGTAAAAGTCGTTTATGTAATTGGTTGTTCTGACCATTGGTTTCTTTGCCCCCTGATTTAAAGGAATTTACGCTAAATATATATCGTTAACGGTCTGGATAATTTCAGTCGATTTGGAAATCGCTAAGCCCTCATCCGCTGACGCTTAAGTCGCCCCCTTCTCCCAGAGGGAGAAGGGAAAGAAAATGTTTTCCCCTCTCCATTGAAAATGGAGAGGGCGGTCGGTTAAGGGCCAGCGGGTGAGGTGCTTGAAAGCGAATCTGCTTGACAAGAAAGGGCGGGGCAGGTATATTTATTATGTCCATGAATAAAAGGTCGAAGTTAATGGTCGATGAACACAGTTTCATTGAGAACAAAAGGATCTGCTCCTTAGTTGTGAGTGACCCCATCTTGAACCTCTCAATCCCATTAATCGCAGAGAAAATCAATATAGGAGTGCATTTACATGAAGAGTTTATTTGTTGGTAATCTGCCCTGGTCCGTGACCGACTCCGATCTCGCCGGGAAATTCGGCGAATTCGGCAATGTCATCTCGGCCAGAGTCGTGACCGATAAGTTCTCGGGCAAGTCCCGGGGCTTCGGATTCGTCGACATGGAAGACAGCGACGCCGAAAAAGCTATAGCCGGTATGACCGGTTATAAATGGGGCGATCGCGAGATCACCGTCAACGAAGCCAGACCGAAGGGCGAAGGCGGACCGCGGCGCGAAGGGCGCGGCGGCGGCGGCGGACGCAGAGATTTCGACCGCTTCTAACGTTTCGTTTTCTAATTAAAGAGGCCCCGGGCGTAAGCTCGGGGCTTTCTTATCTCAAATTAAGAGGAATTATGGACCCAAGATTGATTATCGGCTCGCTGGCCGCGACTTTAACGACCGTCGCTTTTTTGCCGCAGGTCATCAAGGCGCACGAAACCAAGCACACGAAAGACCTCTCACTGATAATGTACGTCTTGCTGGCGATCGGACTGGTCCTCTGGACGGTTTACGGGCTTTTTTTAGCGTCACTGCCGATCATCCTGGCCAACACGGTCACGCTTGTCCTTTGCTTTTATCTTCTTTATTTAAAAGCTAAATACGGCTAAACCATGCCCGAACTCCGGCACGATACAGGCGTTATCAACTACTCGCTGATCAAAAGCCGAAAGCGGCGCTCGATCGCCATCATGGTCGATCCCGATCGAGGAGTTGTGGTCTACGCACCGCAGCGGCTTGGCGAGCGCGAGCTGCTCAAAGTACTGGCAGAGCGAAAAGAATGGATCAAGGAGAAATTAAACCAGGTCCTGGCGCGCAAAGCCCCGCCCAAAAGCTATGTTGAAGGCGAACAATTCCTCTTTCTCGGCCGGGGCTACCTGTTAAAGATCTGTCCGGCGAGAAAGAACCGGGTTTATTTATTAAATGATGAGCTGTATGTCGATCATGACGGCCGCCGCGACGTCAGGCATCATTTAAACAAATGGTATATGAGCGAGGCCGCCCGCATTGTCAAAGAGCGGGTCGCGATCCACTCCGAGCGGCTGGGCCTCTGGCCCAAAAAGGTCGCCGTCAAGAACCAGCGGCGGCGCTGGGGCAGCTGCTCCGCGGCCACGGGCTCGGTCAATTTTAACTGGAAAATAATCATGTCGCCTCTTTCGATCATCGATTATGTCGTGGTCCACGAGCTGGCCCACATCGAGCATCCCAACCATTCCCGCTCTTTCTGGTCGCTGGTCGCGCGGTT
>JAQUOB010000011.1:13894-17095 GCA_028717325.1 Candidatus Margulisiibacteriota bacterium | reverse complement strand
TCAGCTCTTTGATCTCGCCGGAACTGCGGCCGATGCCAAAACCGCCGGAGAGCGAATACAATTTATCCCAATCCGGGATCATCCATTGTTCGTCGATGACATCCGACATGGTGTCAAGCGGCGTAGTGACGCTGTTGGAACGGGCCGCGGCAATGAACCGGCCGTCCTCTGTCATAAAACCGATCTCGACGTAATAGGTCCGGTTGGGCGCCGGCACGTGGACGTACCAGTTCCTGGCCGGGCCGACCTCAATATCGTGATGCCTTATTTTGTCGGCGTCATAGACCCGCAGGAACAGCCGGGCGCGCGAAAAAGCATCATCCCCAATCTGCTGTCTGATCTCGCCGCGCCGGTTTTCGTTGACTTCCCAGTAGGTGTAGAGCCAGTGCGGGTCGCGGACCATGAGGACGATGCGGTTGTCGCCGTAGCCGGCGGGGAATTCAAAAGGCGCTTCGTGCGTAAATTTTTGGATGACCGGGCCGGCGTAGTATTTACTGGCTTCGACCCTTTCTTCGGCGGCCGCCGCAATGACCGGCGGGGCGATGGCCTTTTTCGTCCGCCTGGACACAGTCGCTCGCCTGACCGTTGATTTTTTTACAGCGGGCTTCTTCCCAGCAGTTTTAACCGCTCTTTTTTTCAGGGGCATTTGACTTATTTCACCACCTTGATCGAGTTCTCGCTCCCCCAGGCATTGGGCATCTGTTTGTCCGCTTGCGGATCGTTGAACCAGATGCCGTCCGCCATAAATTTGTATTCGTACTCTCCGGGTTCAAGGTTGGCCTGCGTTTTCCACTCACCGGACCGGCCCTTAGTCATCACGATCGCCCCCTGGTCCCAGTTGGTGAAATTTCCCGCCAGCTTGACGTCATGAACGTTTTGGGTTGGTTTGAAACTAAAAGTGACTTTTTTCTTCGCCATTATATTTTCACCTCCCTCAAATATTTGGCCGCTTCTTCCGGCGCCGTCGGATTGATATACATGCCCGAGCCCCATTCAAAGCCCGCCTGCTTGGTCAAGCGCGGCACGACCTCGATGTGCCAGTGATAATCGTACTGGATGGTGCCCCAATAATCCGGCTTGCCCGGCCGCTGGACCGGGTTGGGCGCGGTGTGCAGAACGTAATTATACGGCGGGTCGTTCAGGGTCTTGCGCAAACGCGCCAGCACGTCCTTTAAACAGCGCGCCAGCTGGATCCGCTCTTCATCGGGCAGCAGCTGGAAGCCGAACTCGTGCCGGCGGGGCATCAGCCAGATCTCGAACGGGAAACGCGAAGCGAAAGGCGTAAAGACGACAAAATATTCGTTCTCATAGACCAGCCGCTCGCCCGAGCCCAGCTCCTGACGGATCATATCGCAAAAGATGCAGCGTTCTTTTTCCTGAAAATAATCGCGCGAATTGGTCAGCTCCATCTTGACGTAGCGCGGGGTGATCGGCGTGGCGATCAGCTGTGAATGCGGGTGTGAGAGCGAGGCGCCGGCCGCCGTGCCGTAATTCTTGAAGACCAGGATATACCGGAAACGTTTGTCTTTTTCCAGGTCGACGATCCGCTGTTTATAAGCCCAGAGGATCTTTTCAACGTGTTCGTCGGAGAGGTCGGGGATGTTCTCGTTGTGCCGGGGAGTTTCCACGATGACCTCGTGGGCGCCGATGCCGCTCATCATGTCATAGATGCCCATGCCGGTGCGGTTGACCTCGCCTTCGATGATCAGGGCGGGAAATTTGTTCGGTATGACGCGGACGTCCCAGCCGGCGGTGTTGGGCGAGCTGGCGGCTTTGCGCCAGGCGATTATTTCGGGCGGGGTCTTGCTTTCGTTGCCCTCATCGAACGGGCAAAACTTGGATTCGGCGTTCTCCGCGGCGACCGAGATCGAACCGAAGTCGGAAGGCCGCCGGCCCCTTTCCGTGGAAATAACGACCCAGCGGTCGGAGATGGGGTCTTTTCTTAATTCTGGCATGAATTTCCTCCTAATCTTCTATTCGTAAGACGATCTTGGTGTTCCACTTCTCATTGGGTTTGAGAGAAAATTTCCAATTTGGGAGCAGAACGGAACTCTGATAGGTCTTTTCAAAACCGGATTCGGACTGGGACACAGTTTCGATCGGAAACCGCCAAAAATTTGCCGGCTTATCCAACGCCAATAATACACCAAATCCTTTCCATTCGTCAACGATTTTAATCAATTTTATATTTTCCAAAACGCCGCGGCTGGCCATGGTGCGGTCGTCGAGGACCGCGCCTTCGACCTCGTAGTATCTGTCCGTCGCGTTGCCCGCCAGCAAGGAAAAATTAAACTCCGGAGCGAACCAAAGATCGACGCCTTCTTTGTGCGTGTTGGTGATCTCATACTTTATCTCCACGATCGACTGCCGGGCGTAGAGCGAGATAGTTTTTTCCACCTTGACGGGGTTGCCCTTGACCCGTCCTGAACGCGACAGCGAAAGCGAAACTTCACTGCCGTGCCGCTGGGGCATAAAATCGTACGGCTGATCGACAAAGTCGCCCGCTTCTTCGTATTGGACGCGGCTGAACTTATCGAGGTCGGTCCCCTCGCCCAGAAAATGGTCGAGCAGTGATATCCTTCTGTGCCAGTCGTAGACCAGGGCTTTTTCTAAACCGGACTCTTTCATGCCGACGATCTCATGGATCGAGGTCGCCCCGGTCTTGTGCGCCGGCGCCTGGGCCGCGGCGTGCCTGATCTTGTCGTGATAGACCTCTTCGCGCCGGGCCAGCGTGTTGATCAGGTTGAAAAATTTCGGTTTGTAATCGAGCTCGAAGAGCGCCCCGCCCTCGGCCGGCGAAAAATAGAGATTGAGCATGTTGTTGGAGAGGACGACCTCGTCCAGCCCGTCCTTGTCGAAATCGGTCACGATGATATCGGCAAAATCGTCCTTGCCGCGCGAATATTTTTCCAGCAGGTGTTCGGCTTTCAAAAGGTGTTCATAAACCGCGTGCCGCAAATAGTTGAGATAGAGCCCGCCGAAAACCCCGTGCCAGTAGGCGCAGTTGCACTGGCCCTTGAACAGCTCGTTCTGCGCTTCGCTCAAGCGGCTGTCCCGTTCTTTTTCGCCGATCAGGGGTTTGCCTTTTTTCAGCGTCTGCAGGCGCTGGCTGACCTGCAGCATTTTCTTGTGCATGTTGTTGGCTTCGGGATATTTGACGAAGAAGTTGCGGAAAAACCCGCCCTTGAAAAACTGGCCGTA
>JAQUOB010000011.1:9626-13794 GCA_028717325.1 Candidatus Margulisiibacteriota bacterium | reverse complement strand
GGGGTTTGCCTTTTTTCAGCGTCTGCAGGCGCTGGCTGACCTGCAGCATTTTCTTGTGCATGTTGTTGGCTTCGGGATATTTGACGAAGAAGTTGCGGAAAAACCCGCCCTTGAAAAACTGGCCGTACTCCTCGGCTTTGCCCTGCCGCTTGATCTCTTCCATAATGCGCTGGAGCTTTTTGCCGGAAGCCGTCGGCAGCGACCACTCCATCATCTCGGCATAGGAGGCGGTCGGCAGGTAGACCCGGCCGCGGGCCGGTATCTCGTCCAGGTATTCGGAAAAGGTCATAAATTCGATCCACGAAGAATTATCCTCGAGCATGGTCAGCAATCTCTCCAGATAACCTTCTTCAAAGACCCATTTGTGCGTCCCCGGCCAGACGCCGAACTTTTCGCCGTCATCGGCCAGGATGCCGGCCGAGCGGCCGTCTTCGCTGGCGATCTCGGAGAGGTACTTGATCGTTTCTTCCGGCAGTTTGAATGGGATCAGGTAGCGCAGGTTTTTGTTGATGGGGAAGATCTTGATGATCGAGCCCTCTTCTTCGGTCACGTAATGGCCGAGCAGGTCTTTCTGCTCCAGCCCCGCCGAGATAAAGTGATAGTCGTCGACGGTAACGTAATCGACGCCGGTCTTGGCCAGGAGCTTGGGCAGGTGCGGCTCCCAGATCCGCTCCGTCAGCCAGAGGCCGCGCGGCGACTGGCCGAACTTCTCTTTGATGAAATTGTTCGACTTTTCGATCTGCCCGATCTTGTCGTCGTCGGGGATGATCGGGATGATCGGCTCGTAGTAGCCGGCGGTCATGATCTCCGCCTGGCCGCGCTTGACCAGCTTTTTTAAATAATCGATGAACTCCGGATGCTTGTGCTGGAACCAGTCGTATAATATGCCGCTGTAGTGGACGGCGAACTTGATGCGCGGATGGGCGTCCATCGCCTGGATAAAAGGCAGGTAGGAATTTTCGTAGGCCTCGTCGAAAACGTTCTCAAAATTCCCGACCGGCTGGTGGCAGTGGATACCGAATAAAAATTTAACTTTTTTCATATGAACCATTGTTCCTCTTCGTAGGACTCGGTCGGCACCGCGACGGTGATCCCCCCACCCCGCGGCCAGCGCTCCAGCTCCTGCCCGTCTTTATAAGCCACGGCCGTGAATTCGATCTTCTGCCCGGGTTTGGCGGCCAGATCGTCGAAAGGAATGCCGACTTCAATTATACGCCCGATGCCGAAAGTTTCAAGATTTTTCAGCAGTTCCCATTCGTGTTTTTCGTTGAGCTTATACAAATTGAACACAAACCTGTTCTGCTGGCGGTCATAGGCGATCTCGGCTTTCCGGTCGGCCGGCGAATTGATGATGACCGCGAAGGAAAAATCCTTGGCTTCTTCGCTCCCCAGATAGAGATTGACCCCCAGCCGAACGTAGAGATCGGTCAAACTGAACCCGTAATAGAGCTCGCGCAGCAGGGTCTCGATCTGGTGCATGGCCCCGCGCGCCCGCGTGATGTCGTAATAGCCGGCGGCCAGCCACTCGTAATAATTGGTGATCTCGCCGTCGAGGAGCGGCTGGATCAGGTAGGCCGGCTCTTTGATCGGCCGGACCACCCGCAGCTGCTTGATCGGTATCTCCAGTTCTTTCGGCGGGACGCGCCCGATGAGGTTATAAACATTTTTCAGGTGCCGCCGGAACAGGGCATCGAACGCCGCGTCATTTTCCGACGAATGATCGTCGCCGTACCACCAGCACCAGTCGGAGCCCTCGGCGACATAGATCTCCTGCCAGGCGGTCTTGAGATCGCCGCTGGTCGAGTTCTGGAGCGCCAGCCGCGCCCGGCTCAAATAATCCCAGGCCAGGTTGTCCTCCTGGTGGCCGATCCAGATCTTGAAATTATTACTGATCCAGGAGCCGGCATAAAGCTTCCCCGCTTTTTTCTGCGGCGGGTTCTGTTCGAGATAGTCGGCCACGCGGACCGTCTTGATCATCGGGTCATGGGCCAGGCGGCCGTAAAACGCCTCGAAAAATTCTTTGCCGCCGTCGCGGTAATATTCCCAGGCGTTCTCCCCGTCCAGGATGACGGAAACGAGATAGCGCCGGCCGTCTTCGGGCAGGCTGATGCGGATATTGTTGAGATGCGCGGTAAAATCGGTGACCGCGTCCTGGACCTTCCAGCGGTAATAGACAAAGCCGATCTGGTCGGAGATAAAATGGTTCCTAAAAATAAGCGCCACGGCCGCGCCGTCTTTTTCCACGAGGTACGGCTGGTAAAGCTCCGCCGCGGAGAGCGCCCGCGTCCGGCCCTCGATCTTAGCGATGGTGCGCTCCAGTATCCCCTCGTCCGTCCCGGCCCACTGGAGGCCGGCGCCGCCGATCAGCGGGATGATCGCTTCGGAGACCGAGCCCTCCGACGGCCACATCCCCCGCGGCTTGCGCCCAAAGCGCTGTTCGTGGAACTCGACAGCCATTTTGATCTGCGCCTCCGCGTCCTCCGGATGACGAAAGACCGTTTCGGGCAATCTCACATAAGGCATCGCCTCTTTGGCCGCGGCCGAATCGCACAGCAGCGGCAGGATCGGATGATAGAACGGCGTCGTCGTGATCTCGATCTGGCCCCTGTCTTCTAACTCTTTATATTTCGGGATGACTTTGCCCATCACTTCCCACTGCTTATCGATCACCGCCTGTTTGTCCTCTTTGGTAAAATAGCGGCCTTTGGCGATCAGGCCTTTGATGACCGGGTCTTCGTTCTTGTAGATAAAACCGAACCAGGTCAGGTTGAACCAGACCTGGAGGTCCATTAATTCCTGCGTCGAAAACCGGCGCGCCACTTTGGCCAGCTCGGCCGGCGAGACGAAACGGCCCCTCTTCAGAAGCAGGTCGTGGTAGCGCGGATAAGGGTTGACCATGTTGTCCCAGTTGGCCATGAAAAAGTTCTGGAGGAGGAATATCCTGTCGTCGAGGGTCAGGTCGGCCGGGTCTTTGCGGGTCAGGTTGAGAAAAATGTCGGAGATCGTGTCTTTGTTATTGACGTAATCTTCGATCTGGGTCAAAAGGGACGGGACCAGATTGAAGTTCATTTTCACTTCGGGGAACCGGTCGAGCACCGCCACCATGTCGTAATAATCTTTGACGGCATGCAGGCGGACCCACGGCAGGATATACTCCCCCGTCACCATGTCCTTGTAGAACGGCTGGTGCATGTGCCAGAGCAGCGCGAGTGAAATGGGTTGGCTCGACATCTATTTACTTATTCTCCCTCGACATGGCGATCCCTTTGGTGATGACCCACATCGCGAACAGCAGGCCAATGATGGTAACAAAAATGATCGTACCGCAAATTATCAGCGTGATCAAAATCCCTGTATCCAAGCTACACCTCCCCTTGCATCGCTTTGGCTTATGGAACCTGCGACTGAAGTCGCGGTTCCATAACACTATTTTGCGAGGAAACCGCGAAGTTCATTCGCAGGTTTCCGAGCAATTATTATTTCGGCGGCATTATCTTCGGCAACTCACCGTAAACTTTTTTATAAATTTCCGGATACACATCTTTGCCGCCGATGAGGAGCATCGTTAACGGCATGATCGACTTCGCGATCTTCGTCATCTCGGCCGAGAGCTCGAGTATCTCCCACTGCGCGTGCGGGTCTTCTCTTAACCGGGAAATATGGTAAAGCTCGCGGGCGTTAAGCGTCATGAGACAGCGCTTGCGGTGCGCGCCGGTCAGCACGTATTGCGCGGCGAGCGGCTGTTCCTTGCGCAACTCCGCGTAAAGCTCATCCGACAACTTTGCCGCCGCCAGGAAATCTTTTTCCAACCCGGCCGCTTTGATCTTGGGAGGAACGGTGACGCCCAGTTCCGTTTCATAAAATTGAGAAGTGATGGTTGCCATCCGGTGCCGCTTCATCTGGCCGAAACAGCCGGAGGACATGATCAAGTCGTAAGTTAAATTGATGTGTTCGAACTCGCGCAGAGTCGAGTCGTAGAACTCCATATGCCGGCAAGCCGCTTTAACGATCGCTTCTCTCTCCGGTTTTTTCATATCTTTAACGATCCGCAAACAATTTTGATAAGAAACCTCTGACGAAGTGTGCAGTAAGGCGGCCACCAGTTTATTGTCGGCCTTTTCCGTGTAATCGACCAACAAACACCGCTGGCTGACTTTACGTTTCCTTT
>JAQUOB010000011.1:0-9526 GCA_028717325.1 Candidatus Margulisiibacteriota bacterium | reverse complement strand
ACGATCCGCAAACAATTTTGATAAGAAACCTCTGACGAAGTGTGCAGTAAGGCGGCCACCAGTTTATTGTCGGCCTTTTCCGTGTAATCGACCAACAAACACCGCTGGCTGACTTTACGTTTCCTTTCCCACTTGCCTCTCACTATTTTCCTAAGTTCAGTATAAGTATTTTGATCGAAGTCGTTAGCCGCCGTAAAAAGAATGATCGACGGCGCGATCCTGGCCGCCAGCTCGTACATAGTTTTTCCCAGTTCTCTTATCTCCGCCAAACCTGATGAAGCGAACCGCCGCACGAGCAGTTCTAAATTGCGGGCGTTGATCGTCATGCCAACCTGGCCGTATGTAGATAGCGGCGTAACGTAGCGTGCGTCTTCGGGCTCGACACCCTTCTCCACCAGTTCTTTATAGCAGTCGTTTTGTTTTTTGACGACTTCCAAATATCTACTTTCTACTTTCGACTTTCTAATTTCTTCCGGAACAATGAAGCTTCCTTCCAACTTTTGATATCTCTGCGACTTCTCGGTATACGAACAAAGCCTAAACTTTTCTATCTCCTCCAACGCCAGACGCGAAACATCAATAAGATCGAAGTTAAAAACGGCGTGTTCGGCAACCGAGTGATGTCCCATTTTGAAGATGATATTGGAGTTGGATTTGCGGGCTTTTTCGACTTCGGACCGGGCGACCTCGCGCAGTTCATTGATCGGCCGGGGATCGCGGGAGATGCGGGCATAAGCGGCGGAAAGGGTCTCGGGGGTCACATCCTGCCTGTTTTGGCCTCCGGCCAGCTCGGCAATGACCTGCGCGTCGATGTTATAACCCGCGAGAAAAACTTTCATTAATTACTTTGCGTATTTCTTGACCGACTTTTCGAAATCATCCTCGGAGCGGAAACCGACCAGCCGGTCGACTTCTTTGCCGTCCTTGAAGACGATGATGCAGGGAATGCCGGTCACCGATAATTCGGAAGCTTTTATCATATTTTCCTGCGTATCGATCTTGCAAAACTTGACCGAGGGATATTTCTCGGAGACCTTTTCCACGACCGGGGCCATCATCCGGCAAGGGCCGCACCAGGGGGCCCAAAAATCGACAAAGACAACTTTCTTTTCGTCCAAAACTTCTGTCTTAAAATCGGCATCGGTTATTTCGTTGACCATTGACTTGCCTCCTATCATTAAAGCATTGAAATATTAGCCCAAAAAACACAAACTTTCAACTTGATAATAGATGAAGTATAATCGAGGCCATGTGCCCTCAAAGCCCTCATCCGATTCTCGACAACGAGAATTCGGTCTTTACTGCCTTCTCCCAGAGGGAGAAGGATTGTGGTGGTTTTCAAATATTTTCATCACATAACACCCACCCCCTCTCCCTCTGGGAGAGGGCTGTTAATAAGAAATACTCGTTTACAAAAAATTGGGTGAGGGCGGTTTTGCTCGGCCTTTCCCTCTTAGCCCTTCTCTTGCCGGCCTCAGCGGCCGCCGATCGGCAGATCAAGGAGAAGACCAAAGACCTTGATATCAACATCGTCTATCCCGCGGGGGACAAAATAAGCGGTCCGGTGATCGAGAAGTTCGTCAAGGCCGAGGTCAGCGCGTTTAAGAAGGATCTGCCCGAAACCAAGCCCAATCCCGACTGGGCGTATCAATTATCGATCGATTATGAGACGTTCAGCCATCGCGATCTTATTGGCTATAAATTCACGGTCTTCTCTTTCCCCGGCGGCGCCCATCCGATGACCAGGACCGTCACGATGACTTTTGACAAGAAGCGCGGGCGGCAGGTCGGGCTCGCCGATCTTTTCCGCCCCGGCTATCTCAAAAAGATCTCCGCCCTGACTATAAAAGAGCTGTTGAAGCGGGATTTGAAAGACGACAAGTGGGTCAAAGAAGGAGCCAGTCCCGATCCGAAACACTATAATAAATTCATCCTGACCGACAAATATTTGATAATTTATTTCGATCCGTATGAGGTGGCCTGTTACGCCTACGGCGGGCAGGAAGTGAAGATACCGCTGTCACAACTAAAGAATATTTTGAAATAAGTCATAAGCCGTAAGTTATAAGTTGTAAGTTGCAATTCTTCCCCTGTCCCTTAGCCCCTGGCCCCCTAGTCCCTTAGTCCGGTTCCCGGCAAACCTCATCGCCCGAATAAATATATTTTAGCATTTGGTTAGTAGGCGTTCAAGTTTTTCGCAGCAGGATGCGTAAATCATTGCATAAGACCCTTGATATTACGCATTATAGCGCCTATAATTAAACATAAGTTATCGGGGTGCTACTAAAGAAAATAAACAAAATATTTCTACTGGCATCAACAAAGTTATAAGGAGTAACTATCATGCGTGATCTTCCGAAACCGAACACTCAAGCACTTAGCTGGTTTTACAGCGAATCAGAAAAAAACACTCTCGATTTAAGACCGAAATATCAACGCAATCCGATTTGGTCAATAGGTCAAAAATGTTTTCTTATTGATAGCATAATTTCTGGGTGCCCCTTGCCCCAAGTTTTTCTAAATATCATTTCGAGAGGCACTGGGCCCAAAAGAAAAACAATTTATGAAGTTGTTGATGGCCAACAAAGGCTAAGATCTATTATTGAATTCATGAAAGATGAATATGAATTAATTGAAACCACTGCCAACTCATATCCAGTATCAGAAGTGTACAAACCACATATTGGTAAAAAGTTCTCCCAGTTACCGGATAATTTTCAAGACATAATCTGGAATTATCAACTCGCTGTCCAGGAACTAAGATCCTGGGACGAGAAACAGATTCGAGCATTATTTCGAAGGCTAAACTATGTTGTTGAGCGATTAAATCATCAAGAAATGCGACACTCGCAATATTTTGGGGAATTTGTTAAAACGGTTGAGAATCTAGCCGACCTTGCATTCTGGGATGATTGTAAAATATTCTCACGCAGAGATTGGCAGAGGATGAAAGACATCGAATTCATTAGCGAGCTTTTTATCCTTATTATTGACGGGCCGCAAGATCAACAAAAGTCTATTGATAAATTCTATGCTGATTATGATGTCATCTTCCCCAAGAAAAAACATTATGTAAATATCTTTCATAAAACCATTGAATCCTTAAGTAGCATCCCTGAAATCATTACTAACACACGTTTTAATAAAAAATCTGATTTTTACAGCCTATTTGCCGTTGTTGCCGATAAAGTAGCAAAAGCAAAAGATGCCGTCAATTTAGAAAAGTATTCACAAAAGCTGCAAAATCTTGACGCCGAGCTGAACAAAGATACAATGATTGACACTGCCCAAAAATATTATGAAACAGTTATTGAAGGGGCAAATAAGAAGAGCAAGCGCGAAGGACGGATTACCCTTCTTAATTCGATCCTTTCCGATTAGATTATTTATGGCTGAAAGCTCATTGTTATTAGCTCAATTCAAAAGAGAAGTGGGACAGAACGTTCAATTTTATACAGACCTGCTTAAGGCAATAGATAAGAAGATAAATGAAAAATCTCTCCACAGCATGCTGGCGACACAACTCACTTTTACTTTATTTTCTCTTTGGGAGGCTTTCTTAAGTGATATATTTATTTCTTATGTTAGGAAAAGCCCAAGCAAAGCGATTAAAAACTTGCGGGCTAAAGTCAACAAATCGCTTTATGACAAATTTGGTTCTGATGTTTCGAGAAATACACATTTAAACTTGGGAAATAGCTTGTCTTGGCATACTGCAACATCTATTTTGGATCCCAAAGAATGGAATATAACAAGAGTTGAGCCAGTGAAGTTTACACAGCTAGCAAACGAAAATCTTTCAGCAAGACATGCAAAATTATTTTCTTTTACGGAAAAGGACACAGAATTTTATAAATTTACAAAGAAAATGCGTAACTATTTAGCACATGGCAGTATTGCCTCCCGTAGAGAATTGGGGCTAGCCATCAAAAGCATCGAGAATCCAGACAACTTGTTTCTCAAAGCCAGACTTGGTGAAATAGGACCTTATCTAAAACAAGTAGTTACTGGCAAATCAAGGGTTTTGCTCATTGCTGACCGATTGCTACAATTTGCGGATCAATTAGTATGACAAGAAAAATACTAACGGGATTAAGGATACTTCTTTCTTTTGCCTTCGTATTAGCCACCATATTTGTTTTATGTTTTCTCGTTTTTTACCTTATTAGGACAATATTTAGCCTACAAAAAGAAGTTTCTGTTGCAATAATTGCCGCCGTAACAACCATTCTCGTTTCTCTTTTTTCGGTTTTATTAGCGCAGCACTACGAAAGAAAAAACAAGATTGAACGTGAACTTAGAGACAAAAAAATACCAATTTATGAGGGACTGATTGATTTTTGGTTTAAATTCTCAAACGCAGTGAAATTAGCCGATGGGAAATTACCCCTAAAAGAAATTTCGACTGATTATAATGACATTATTTCAAAGTTGATCATTTGGGGATCGGATGATGTTGTATCTAAATGGTCTAATTTTAGACGCAAGCTCACTGAAATGGGCGACAATGCTGTTCCAGCCGCTATTTTATTCGAATTTGAAGATTTTTTAACAACTGTTAGAAAAGATATTGGCCATAAAAATCTAGGTATGAAGAAAGGAGATATACTTGGACTTTGGGTTAATGATATAAATAAACATCTTTAGCCGCCGTACTGAATACTTGAATTAATATTTATGGTAATCCAGAAAACCTGCTTCCTCTGTTCTTCCCAATCTCCTCTCTTCATAGAGGACCGCAACACCAACTTCTATAAATGCAGCAACTGCCGGTCAGTTTTTCGCGATCCGGATGATAACATTTCCCCCGAACAGGAAAAACAACGCTACCAGGCGCATAACAATGATCCAGCGTCAGGCTACCGCTCGTTCGTCGCGCCGATCATTAATGCGGTGACTTCAAACTTTACGCCCAGCCATCTCGGCCTCGATTTCGGCGCCGGGCCGGTGCCGGTCATTGCCGAAATTCTAAAAAATAAAGATTATAAAATCGAAATATACGACCCCTTTTTCCACGACCGCCCCGAATTCCTCAACCAAACCTACGACTACATCACCGCTTGCGAAGTGATCGAACACTTCCGCGACCCGGCCCGGGAGTTTAAACTCCTCCGCTCGCTCCTCAAACCCAACGGCGCCCTCCTCTGCATGACGGAACTTCTTGAGCCAGCTATCGATTTCCAAAAATGGCCGTACAAAAATGATGTCACGCATCGCTTCTTTTACACACGCAAAGCGTTGGAGTGGATAAGGGATAACCTGGGATTCGCTTCGTTGAAGATCGAGGGGAGACTGGCTAGCTTTATAGTCAGCAGTAAGTTATAAGGATTAAGCTCTAAGTGTAAGCGCTTAATCCTTAATGCTTAATGCTTCCCCCTACTTCCCCACCGCCCTCAACCAACTCTTGATCTGCTCAACCTTCGGCAGAGGTTTCCCTTCATGATAAACTTTTTCGTCAATGACAACCCCCGGCGTCATCATGATATACTTCGCAATCTCGGCGTAATCGGTTACTTTAGTCACCGTCGCTTCTAACCCGAGCTCGGAAACAGCCTGCTTGACGCGCCGCTCGAGGTCCTGACAGTTGGGACAACCGGGGCCTAATACTTTAATTTCCATCTTATTTCCCCCTAAAATACGAAATTGAACAAGTACCCAATAATTATTATGCCCAAAGCGACTGTGCCGAAGAAAGTTAAAAGCAGTTTGGGTTTTAGCACTTTACGTAAAATAATGAACTCCGGCAGGGACAGCGCCGTTACCGCCATCATGAAAGCGAGCGTCGTGCCAAGCTGAAGCCCCTTCTCTATCAGCGCCTGGACGACCGGAATTGTCCCGGCGGCATTGGAGTAAAGCGGCACGCCGATTACGACCGCGATCAGGACCGCGAACGGATTTCCCCGCCCGGCATATTGGGTCACGAATTCGACCGGAACATAGCCGTGGATCAGAGCACCCAGGCCGACGCCTATCATAACGTAGAGCCAAACCTGGGAGAAAATATCTTTAACATATTCAACGGCGTATGCCAGCCGATCCTTCCAGGTCAGCTTTTCCCCGCCGTCCATCTTGACCGGCTTGACCTGAAAGACAAACGCTTCGACCTCTTTTTCCAGCTTCAACTGGCCGATAACTAAACCGCTGATCACGGCGATCGCCAGCCCGCTGATTATATATGTAAGGGCGACCTGCCAGCCAAAGAGGCCCCAGAGGAGGATCAGGGCCACTTCGTTGATCATGGGCGAAGAAACGAGAAACGACATCGTTACTCCGAGCGGCACCCCCGACTCCAACATGCCGATAAAGAGCGGAATGGCCGAGCAGGTGCAAAAGGGAGTAAAAATACCGAGCAGTGCCGCCAGGATGTTGCCGATAAACTCCTTTTTGTGGCTTAACAAACGCCTGATCTTCTCCGGCGGCAGAAAAGTCCTGATAATGGCCACGAAGAAAACTATGATGATAAGAAGAAAATATATTTTCGGCACATCGTAGAGGAAAAAGTTCAAACTTTCCGAAAGATGAGCCCCTTTCGGCAGATTAAGTATTTGATAAGTTACCGTGTCGGCGAACCATTTGAACATGGGGTAATTATAACAGATAAGCTCTAGGAATTAAGGATTAAGGATTAAGGATTAAGCTCTAAGCGCAAGCACTTAATCCTTAGTGCTTACTGCTTAATCCTTTAGTATCAGTTTGCGAAAGATAGTCCGGCAGGAAAGAAAAGCGGTGTAGCCGAAGCCGTAGATGAAGGCGACCACGAAAGGCAGGATAAAATAATCTTTACACCTCAAAACATACCAGAACGTGTAGGCGAGATAGGCGACCAGGGCAAACTCGATCCAGACGACCATATTGATCGACTCGACATATTTTTTGCCCGTCCAGGAATCGGCTTTACTCTCGATCTTGAACTTGGGTGTCCTCTTAAACTCGCTCTGGATATTAAAGATCCCCTCGATTATCGCCTTGCTGTTGCTGATCGAGAGCCCCATCCAGATCGACATCAGAAGAAAGCTGTTCATCACCCGCGAGATGATGTTGCCGTCCATGTCGCGCTGTGATATTTCAAAGAAAAGAAAAAACGTGACCGAGGTCAAAATAAACAGGACAATGTTCATCATGATGATCGGCAGTGTGGCTTTGTAGCCCCAGAGTAAAAGCGACGGCAAAATAAAAAGCGACGCGTAGACCGCCCAGAGTGTGGGCAGGTAACTGGTCAGATGGAACGTCGCTTCGAGTTTCTGGCGGAAAGGTATCTTCGCCCGCCAGATCGCCGGCAGGAGTTTTCTCGCCGTCTGCAGAGAACCTTTGGCCCAGCGGAACTGCTGGGACTTGACGGCGTTGATCTCGGGCGGCAGCTCGGCCGGGCAGACAACGTCCGGCAGATAAATGAACTGCCAGCCCTTAAGCTGGGCGCGGAAGCTCAAGTCCATGTCTTCGGTCAGGGTGTCGTGCTCCCAGCCGCCGGCCTCGGCGATACAGGCGCGGCGCCAGATCCCGGCGGTCCCGTTGAAGTTAAAGAACAGATTGTCCCGGTTGCGGGCAATGTGCTCGACCACAAAATGGGAATCGAGCAGGATCGCCAGCATCTTGGTCAGCAGTGAATAGCCGCGGTTGATGTGGCCCCAGCGGGTCTGGACCATGCCGATCTTGGCATCGCCAAAATAGGGAACAGTTTTGGTCAGGAAATCTTTGGGCGGGATAAAGTCGGCGTCAAAAATGGCGATGAATTCGCCCGCCGCCGTCTTGAGCCCGTTCTCGAGCGCCCCGGCCTTGAACCCGGTCCGGTCGATGCGGCGAATATAGCGGACGTTTTTCCCTTCGGCCTGCAGCGCCTTGACCCTCGCCTGCAGGATCAACTGCGTTTCGTCGGTCGAGTCGTCGAGCACCTGGATCTCGAGGGAATCTTTGGGATAATCGAATTCGCTGACCGAGTTGAGCACCCGCTCCGCTACATAGCGTTCATTATATATCGGCAGCTGGACGGTAACTTTGGGGATCCGGTCCATCCGGGGCGGTTCGGGAAAGCGTTTGTGGCGGACTTTGAAGTAGCGATAGATAGTAATATACCGGTGCAGGCCGTTCAGGATCAACAGAGCGGTCACAATGACAAAAACAGATCCGAGGATTATTTTGATCAATTCCATGGTTGTTTTGTTGACCAGGGGTCAGAGGGTAATATCTTACATCAAATCAGCAAAAAATCAATACCTTCTTACTGCCTGCCACCTTCCGTTCTGTTATCGGCGCCTATTTTGGAAAATTTCAGTTTTTTCGATCAGTCCGCGAACACGATCATTTTCGCGGGTGGAGCTAATCTCTCCTCAGGCACGAATTCAACTTCACAGCCCGCTATAACGGACTTGTTGGCAAAAACCACAATCGACCTGCAAACTATCCGGAAGAAATCCCTGACCGCGCCGGCATCTTGAGAAAACTTAATTTTCCAAATTGTTAACTTGGTTGGCTTCGGCAAAGCACTGTCCAAGGCGCCAGCCAGTTCTTTTATGGCCGGTGAATCAACTATTGTCCCGGCTTCATATGAGACGTTGCTAAGCATATTTATGCCAAAGCCAAGAAAAGTGACCCTGGCTGTCATCGGCGTGATCTTGTTGCCTTCCGGCATTGAAACAAACTGGCACGAGCCCGCGCATAAATATAATGTTTTCCCGGCTAATCCCTTACTGCCGGCCCAGAGACCCCCGATCTTTTTGATAGGGTTATACATTCCCCTTGCCGTCGTAATTCCCCGCGCTGTAACTTCTAAAGCCATGATCATTTCCTCCTGTATATTTTATTGATCCGTACAAGTTGTTATCGGAGTCTGTTCCGGGGAATTTCAGGTTATTTTTCACAGCCCTCAACCTGGAACAGAGTAACAGCCCTCACCCGGTTTAAGTACCACGGCCCTCATCCAATTAAACGATAAAATATGTTTTTTCGTTTACTGCCTTCTCCCAAAGGGAGAAGGATTGGGATGTTTTCAAATATTTTTATTGCATAACAACCAGCCCCTCTCCCTCTGGGAGAGGGTAGTTAACTATAAATATTAGTTTACGAATAATTGGGTGAGGGCTGTGAGTCCTAATCGGCTTGAGGGCTGATTAAATTTCCAGCTCTTCGTAGACGATATTCTGCAGGTCTTTGATCAGGGTGTTCCAGTATTTGGACGTACCCGATTGGGGGAAGTTGTTCGGAAAGTCCGGCTCGACGCTCTGGACGGCCAGCCAGGCGGCGTAATGGATGATCCGCATCCCCCGCAAAGCCGGGACCAGCTTTAGCGCGCCGTGGTCGAACGGCCGGAAAGTTTCGTAGCCCTCCACGAACCAGTTCAGCTCGTTGGCCGACTTTTCGAGTGTGTCCGGCAGGAGCAGCCAGAGGTCCTGCTCCGGCGGGCCGAAACACATGTCGTCAAAATCGACCACGAAGTAGCCCTCGTTGGGCCGGAAGATGATGTTGCCCTTGTGGAAATCGCCGTGCAGGACGATGAACTTTTTTTCCTCAAACAGCGGGTCGGCTTTCTGGA
>JAQUOB010000010.1 GCA_028717325.1 Candidatus Margulisiibacteriota bacterium | reverse complement strand
TGACTAATTGATGTATAATCCGGACAAAATTAGTATCGTCGCCGCCGGCGGCGCAGAAAGAGGAAAAATCGTGCTTGCCAACCAAATACTTTGCCGCCTTTTTCATGGCTGGCAGATCAAGTTTCGGTTTTACCTGCCAGGCGATCTTTCTAAGATACGGCGGCATTATTTGACCGTTAAAGAGGAGGTATTCGTAGGTTTTATTTTTGGCATTGAATCTGGCGTTAAACGTTCTTCCGACCGCTTCGGCTTTAATAACCCTTATATCATCAGGCAATAAAGCGTTAACAGCGGCCGATAATCTCGAAGTCTGAATATTAAACGAGGGCTGGAAACTAATAACATTGCCCAAAGCGTGAACACCGGCATCGGTCCGTGAGGCCGAATAGAATTTTAGAGGGGATTTATAAAGTTTCTTGAGCGCCTTCTCAAGCTCGCCGCGAACGGTCCGCCTGCCCGGCTGGAGTTCGTAACCGGAAAACCCGGAGCCGTCGTACTGGAGAGTTAACCTGAGGTTCCGCAAGCGAACTTAGAGCATCTCCATCGCGGCTTTGACGCCGGCGCCAAAGTTGGTCTTGGCTCCCAGCCGTTTGAAGAGGACCTCAACCGCCGCCCAGGCACCAATAATATCCAGCGAATCAATATAGCCGAGATGGCCGATGCGAAAGATCTTACCCTTAAGCTCACCCTGCCCCGGCGCGACCTCAACATTGAACTCGTCCCGCATTGCCGCGCGGACCGCTTCACCGTCAACCCCTTCGGGCGGGCAGATCGCGGTTACGGCCGGTGAGGCATGAGAATCATCAGCCAAAAGTTTCAAGCCGAGCGCTTTGGCCGCCGTCCTTAAAAGATCGCGGTTGAATTTATGCCGGGCAAAAACATTCTCCCGCCCTTCTTCCTGCAGCATCTTGATCCCTTCGCGCATGCCGAAGATCAAAGATTCCGCCGGAGTGGTGTAAGTATGACCCTTGGGCGCCTCTTCTTTCATCAACGCCCAATCCCAGTAGTGCCTGGGGCATTTGGCGACCGCGTTGGCTTTCCAGGCGCGGGCCGAGATGGAAACCGCCGCTATTCCCGGCGGGACCATGAAAGCTTTCTGTGATCCTGAAACGACGACGTCCAGGTCCCATTCATCGGTCTTTAACGGCGCCGCCATCATGCCGGAGACCGCATCAACGATAATGAGAGCGTCCGGCTGGTTTTTTCTGACCGTCTTAGCCAGCGTTTCTACATCATTTAAAACGCCGGTTGAAGTTTCGTTTTGCTGAAAGAGGACGGCTTTGACCGGCCCTTTTTTGAGTTCGGCTTCGAGCACTTTGGGATCGGCGGCTTTGCCGCGTTCAAATTTAACGTCGTTGACATCGACGCCGTAAGCCTTGCAGATCTTGACAAAGCGGGCGCCAAAATTACCAATATTAAGCACGATGACCTTATCGCCGGGGGAAAGTGTGTTGACGACCGCGACTTCCATGCCGCCGGTGCCGGATGACGGGTAGATAAATATCTCGTTTTTGGTTTCGTAAGCCCAGCGCAGGCCCTCCATGACCTCTTTCATCACGGCCGAAAAGAGCGGACCGCGGTGGCCGATCATATCATGGTTCATGGCGGCTAAAACTCGTGTCGGTATGGGAGTCGGTCCGGGGATCATGAGGTTATATTTGATCAATTTTCTCGCCATGGAAATTACCTCTTTCTTGTTTTTAGTTAGTCGTCACGGCTCCAGAGGACCTCAACGTACTTCTCGCCTTTGAGAAATTTGAACTCGTGTTTGCCTTTATAAGCGTGTTCAAGGCGTTTGCCGATATGCAGGGCCAGATTGTGCTCGGACGTTGTGGCCACAATGCCGCCATCGGCTTTTTCGATGCCGATGACTTTATGAAGCGGGTTCCTTTCTTCAGCTAATCTCCCCTCATGCTTGACCAAGTTGACGACCTCATCTTCGTGGTCGAGGAGAAATTTACCGGACAGCCTGATCACGCCGCCCTCTTCGATCATCTTGGGTTTTTGAAAATCTTCGTAATGTCTTTCAATTTTCATGACTTTACCTCTTGGTGTACTGGAACGCGCGTCGGGCGCGCTTCAGACCGTATTTCTTTCTTTCCTTCATTCTCGGATCGCGGGTCATTAAGCCTTCTCGCTTTAAGATCGTTTTCAGAGCGGGATTGAGAACGACCAAGGCCCTCGCGATACCCATTCTGATCGCGTCCGCCTGCGAGGGTACGCCGCCGCCGAGCAATTCGGCGTGAACATCGTACTTGCCGGCCAGCTGTGTCGCCGCGAACGGCCGGTTGACGATAAATTCCAAAAGTTTGCGGCCGCAGAAATATTCTTTCAGCGACTTGCCGTTGAGCGTCAGCTTGCCCGTGCCCGCCGTCAACCAAACCTTGGCGGTCGCCTCTTTGCGGCGGCCGGTCCCGTAGTATTTTGGGCCTTTCGGCAAAGCGGGTTTTAACCTGGGCTTCGGCGCGACAAAAGCTTTTTTCTCTTCGTGAACGTGATGACCGACGGCCGCCGCTTTTGCTTCAGCCGCTTTTATTTCCGCCTTGGGCGCTTCTTCAACCTTTTTCTTTTTGGCCGCCGGAGCTTTCGCTTTCGGCGCCGCTTTCTCTTTCTTGACCGTTTTTTTATGTGCTTCCGCCATTATTATTCCACCTCAAGTTTCGGGATTTTGCTGTACTGTTTCGGCTCCCCGCGAAAGATCTTCAGCTTGGTCAGCACCTTGGCTCCCAGGCGGTTGTGCGGCAGCATACCGCGGACCGCCAGCCGGATGATCTTTTCCGGCTGGGTCGCCCCTAATTTTTCAAAGCTGACCAGCCGGTCGCCGCCGGGAAAACCCGAGTGCGTAAAATAGGTCTTGTCCTTCACTTTGTTGCCGGTGACCTTGACCTTTTCGGCGTTGACGACCACGATATAATCGCCGCAATCGGTCTGCGGCGTGAAAAGGGTCTTTTGTTTGCCCCGCAGATAGTTGGCGACCCGGGTGGCCAGCCGTCCCAGCACGATACCGTCGGCATCGATCCGGTACCACTGCCGTTTGATCATAGCATTGTTCGCAAAGATCGTCTTAGTTTTTTTCATTTATTACCACCTATATCAATTCTAAAAGCGCCATCGGGGCCGCGTCGCCTCGGCGGGCGCCGATCTTGATTATTCGCGTATAGCCGCCCGGCCGGCCTTCAAACCGTTCGGGATATGTCTTGAAGATCATCGTGACGATCTTCCGGTCGTGCAGAACGCTCTCCACCTTCCGGCGGGCATGCAGATTATTGGCCTTGGTCGCTGTGATCAGTTTCTCGGCCATCCGCCTGGCTTCTTTGGCCCGGGTCAGCGTGACCTTGACTTTTCCGTAGATGAACAGCGATCTGACGATCGACCGCAAGAGCGCCAGGCGCTGGTCGGTCGCCCGTGAAAGCTTTCGGTTGCCGAGACGATGCCTCATTCCTTGTCTCCTTTGAGGCCCAATTTATATTCGCCGAGCTTGCTGCGCACTTCGGTCAACGACTTGGAGCCGAAATTCTTGAACTTCATCAGCTCCTCTTCGGAATAGCCGACCAGGTCCCTGACCGTTTTGACCCCCGCTTTTTTCAGGCAATTGAGCGAGCGGGAAGAGAATTCGAGGTCTTCGATGTTCATGTCGAGCACCGCCGTCGGCGCTTCTTCTTTCCGCTCCGTTTCCAGCCCCGCTATCTCGGTTTTTTCGCCAAGATGGACGAACAGGTCGACATGGCGGGCGAGGATTTTCGCGCTTTCCTTGACCGCTTCGTCCGGCTTGATACTGCCGTTCGTCCAGACCGAGAGCACCAGGCGGTCATAATTGATCTCCTGCCCGACTCTCGTCTCTTCGGTCGACATGTTGACCTTCATGACCGGAGTAAAGATCGAATCGGTCGGGATAAAGCCGACCGGCAGGTTCGGTTTTTTGTTCCGCTCGGCCGGCACGTAGCCGCGGCCGCGCTCGACTATCATTTCCATATTCAGCTTGCCGTTCGTATCCATGGTCGCGATCGGCAGGTCCGGATTGATGATCTCGATCTCCGCGTCGTGCTCGATATCGCCGGCGCTGACGACACCCTTGCCTTTCGCCTTGAGCGTGATGGTCTTGGGCTGGTCGGAGTGCGACCGGATAACGATCTCTTTCAAATTAAGCATCAGATGCAAGACGTCTTCGGTCACGCCGGTCATGGTCGAGAACTCATGCGACACCCCGTCGATCTTGACCGCCGTAATGGCCGCGCCCGGCAGAGAAGAAAGCAATATCCTTCTTAGCGGGTTGCCCAGCGTGGTCCCGTAGCCCCGCGGCAGCGGTTCCACCACAAATTGTCCGAATTTATCCGAAAGCTCCGCCGCCTTGACCCAGGGTTTTTCTCCAATTGTTACCATCTAATTTTCCTCCTTCTCGACTTAAACTTAGCGCGAATAATACTCAACGATGAGATTGACTTCCAGGCTCGTATCGATCTCTTCACTCTTGGGCAGGGACAAAATCTTGCCCTCCGCCTCGCCGGTCAAAGAAACCCAGGCCGGCAGTACCCGGTCGGGGAATTTTTCCAGCGCCGCTTTCGCCAGCGGCACGATCTTGGGAGCGACTTTGATCCTGTCTTCGATCTTTACTTCATACGACGGAATATTTACCTTCCTGTCATTCACCTGGATGCCGCCGTTCCTGACCATTTGTCTGGCCGCCTGGCGCGAAGTGCCAAAGCCCAGCCGGTAAACGACATTATCAAGGCGCCGCTCGATCGACTGGAGCAGTTTTTCTCCGGTATCGCCTTTGCGCCGCGCGGCAAAATCAAAATATTTGGCGAACTGGCGCTCGCCCAGGCCGTAGATCCTTCTCGCCTTCTGCTTTTCACGCAGACGGATCTGGTATTCAGAGGCGCGGACCGGCAGTTTGCCGTGCTGGCCGGGAGCATATGAGCGCCGGGCCACCGGACATTTTTCGGAGTAGCATTTTTCCCCCTTGAGGAACAGTTTTCCGCCTTCGCGCCGGCACAGCCGGCAAGTCGCTTCGATGTATCTGCCCATTAGACCCTCCTCCGCTTCGGAGGCCGGCAGCCGTTATGCGGGATCGGCGTCACGTCTTTGATCGACATGACTTCAAGTCCGGCGGCCTGCAGCGACCTGATCGCTGTTTCGCGGCCCGCGCCCGGTCCCTTGACCAGCACGTTAACTTCTCTGACACCGGCTTCGAGGGCCCTGGCAGCCGCTTTCTCGGCCGCGGCCGAAGCGGCAAAGGGAGTCCCTTTTTTGGTACCCTTGAAACCGGAACCGCCGGCCGAGGCCCAGGCGACTACACCTCCGACCGGATCGGTGATCGAAATAATGGTGTTATTGAACGTTGCCTGGATGTGGGCAACGCCGGTAGACGGGACCTTTCTCTTTTCCTTTTTCTTTTTGACTTTTACTTTTGCTTTTACTTCTTCTTCAGCCATTCGTTACTCCTTTTTCTCTTCTTCTTTTCTCTTTCCGAGCCCGACCGTCTTGCGCTTGCCGCGCAGGGTGCGGGCATTAGTTCTGGTGCGCTGGCCGCGCGCCGGCAAACCCTTGCGGTGGCGCGTGCCGCGGTAGGTGCCCGTATCGATCAGCCGCTTGATGCTCATCGATACCTCACGCCGCAGGTCGCCCTCGACTTTATAGTCCTTGAGGACGTCACGCAGAGCTAACACTTCGGTGTCCCCCAGCTCCTTAACCCGGCGGTCGGGTTTGATGCCGGCTTTCCCCAGGATCTCGTGGCTCAAGGCTTCACCGATGCCATATATATATGTAAGCGCTATCACGACCCTTTTATTCGGCGCTAGATCAACTCCGGCTAAACGTACCATTTATTTTTATCCTCCCTATCCCTGTCTCTGCTTGTGCTTGGGCGTCTCACAGACAACATAGACCCGGCCGCGCCGGCGGACTATCTTGCACTTCGCGCATATTTTCTTGACCGATGATCTGACTTTCATTTTTAACCCCTTTATTTCATCCGATAGGTGATCCGACCACGGGTCAGATCGTAAGGCGACAGCTCGATTTTGACCTTATCGCCCGGCAGGATCCGGATAAAATGCTTCCTGATCTTGCCCGAAACATGAGCCAGGATGAGCGACCCGGTTTCCAGCTTGACGCGGAAAAGCGCGCTCGGCAAAGCTTCCGTCACTTCACCCTCCAGCTCAATTACATCTTTATTTTCTTTGGCCAAGTTAATATCTCCGGTTCTCCGTCGGTTATCAGGACCGTATGCTCAAAGTGACAAGAAAGACTGCCGTCTTCGGTCACCACCGTCCAGCCATCCGGCAAGGTCCTGATTCGCCAACCGCCCACATTGAGCATCGGCTCGATCGCCAGGATCATGCCCGGTTTCAGCTCTATTCCCTCCCCCGGTTTCCCGTAATTGGGAATAAGCGGGTCTTCGTGCAGATCGCGGCCGATACCGTGACCGTAAAGGTCGCGAACTACAGAAAAACCGTTGCTCTCCGCCCGCGCCTCGACGGCGTGCGAAACATCGCCAAGATGCCGGCCGGCCCGGGCCTGCTTGAGGGCGGCCTTGAGCGACTCGCGGCCGACTCTCAAAAGCTTTTCAGCTTTCGCCGAGATCTTGCCGACCGGAAAAGTCGCGGCGCTGTCGCCGCAGTAGCCGTTGATCCTGACCCCGACATCGACGCTGACGATATCGCCGCCCCTCACGACCCGGCTGCCCGGGATGCCGTGAACGACCTCGTTGTTGACGGAAACGCAGGTCGCGTGCCGGTAGCCCCGATAACCGAGGAAGACCGGCTCTCCGCCCTTTTCCCTCATCAACTTTTCCGCCCGGCTGTCGATCTCGGCCGTGGTCAGCCCTGATTCGATGAAGCCGCCGACCTCACGTAAAACCTCGCCGGTGATCCGGCCGGCCGTCCGCATCAACTCGATCTCTTCGCTGGTTTTAATTTTAATAATGCCCATCAAAGAACAATGGCAAAACGCCTAGAGCTTGGCCAGGTCGCGGCCGATCTCTTCGATCGTGCGGGCCGCGTCAATTTCTTTTAATTTCCCCATCTTTTTGTAATGCTCGATCAGCGGCCGCGTTGACTTTTCATAAACCTCAAAACGCGTGCGGATCGCAGAAGCGTTGTCATCGGCCCTGCCTTCTATCTCGGCGCGCAGCAGCAGCCGTTTAACCGTTTCTTCTTCCGAGACATGAAAATAAATGACCGCTTCCAGCGCCAGTTTTTTATCTTTGAACATCTTGTCCAGCGCGTCGGCCTGGGCGGTCGAGCGCGGAAAACCGTCAATGATAAAACCGGGACGGCAATCCGGCTGGCTGATCCGCTTTTCGGTCAGCTCGATCGTCAACTCATCCGGCACCAGTTTGCCGGCATTCATGAATTCTTTGGCCCGCTGGCCGATCGCGGAATTCTGCTTGACCTCGGCCCGCAAAATATCTCCCAGAGAGATATGAGGGATGCCCAATCGCTCCGCCAAGACCTTCGCTTGCGTGCCTTTGCCCGAACCGGGAGGCCCCAGAAAGATAAAGTTACGGCTCATGCCAGCAAACCCTCGTATTGTCTGGTCACCAGATGGGTCTCGATCTGGCGCACAAGGTCAAGCGCCACGCCGACCACGATCAAAAGCGAAGTCGAACCCAGCCCCTGGAAAGAGGTGATGTGCGTTAAACTCTCGACAATGGACGGCACGACCGCGATGATGGCCAAAAACGTCGCGCCGACCAGCGTCAAACGGGTGATGGTGTATTCCAGATACTGGGCCGTCGGCTTGCCCGGACGGATGCCGGTGATAAAGCCGCCGTATTTTTTTATGTTTTCCGCCAGCTCGACGGGATTGAAAGTGATCGCCGTGTAAAAATAGGTAAAGAAAAAGATCAGCGCGAAATAAAACAGGAGATAGAGCGAGCCGGAGGGCGACAGCCAGCCCACGACCGACTGCACCGCCGGATTGGGGATGAACTGGGCGATCGTCGCCGGGAATAACAAAACCGATGAAGCAAAGATGATCGGGATCACGCCGCCCTGGTTGATGCGCAGCGGGATATAGGTCGATTGCCCGCCGTAAACTTTTCGCCCGATGATCCTCTTCGCGTACTGGACCTGGATCCTTCTCTGCGCCTCCTGGACCAGCACGATCGCCACGATCATCGCCAGGAAAGCCGCGATCAGGATCAGCACGCCGATCAGCGAAGCGCCGCCTTTGACCAGGGTCACCGTCTGGCCGACATAGGCCGGGATACGCGAAACAATGCCGACAAAGATCAACAAAGAAGCGCCGTTGCCGATCCCCTTATCGGTGATCAGCTCGGAGAACCACATCACGAGCGTTGAGCCGGCGGTCAGCGCGACCACCGTACCGCACAGGAAGAAAGCAAAACTGTAACCGTCGAGCATCACCCCGCGCAGCCAGAACGACATGCCAAAAGCCTGGAAGGCCGCCAGCAAAACCGTCAGGTAGCGCGTGTAGGAGGCGATCTTTTTCCGGCCCGATTCGCCCTCTTTGGCCAGCTCTTCGAGCTGGGGCAGGACGACCTGCAAAAGCTGCATGATGATCGACGCGTTAATATATGGTACGATCCCCATCGCAAAAATGGAGAACCGCATCAGCGCGCCGCCGGTGAAAAGGTCAAGAAAACTCAAAATATTACCCTGGCCAAAGAGAGTCTCAAGCTTGGCCGTATTGATCCCGGCCACCGGGATATGCGCCCCTACCCTGAACAGCACGACCATACCCAGCGTAAAAATTATCTTTTTACGCAGGTCGGCTATGTTCAAAAATCCGGACAGGATATTAAGCATGTTTCTCCTCGGTTGGTTTCGGGTGGACCGGCAGGATTATCGTTCTGCCCCCGGCCGCTTCGATCTTCTTCTTGGCCGATTCGCTGAATTTATGGGCCGAGACGGTAACGGCGGATTTAACTTCGCCGTTCCCCAGCACTTTGATCAGGCCGGCCGTGTTCTTGATCTGGTCCAATTGGTCCAGATTGAAAATCGAATATTCTTTCTTGAACGGATAGTTCTTAAACCCTCGTTTGGGCAAGCGCCGGTAGATCGGCGTCTGGCCGCCTTCAAAACGGATCCCCTTGGTCCCGCCCGAGCGGCTTTTCTGGCCTTTGTGCCCGCGGCCGGCGGTCTTGCCCCAGCCGGAGCTCGTTCCCCGCGCAACTCGTTTTGCCTTTTTTCTTGAACCCTTGGCGGGTTTTAATTCATTAAGTTTCAACATAACTTACTTTCGGTTCCTTCCCTCTCTGCAGCGTGAGCGTTTCCAGGTTCTTTAATGAGCCCAGAGCGTGCAATGTCGCCCGGGCGACATTAATTGGATTGGCCGAGCCGATCGATTTGGCGACGATATTTTTCAAGCCGCAAAGCTCAAGTATCGTTCGCACCGCTCCGCCGGCGATAACGCCGGTACCCCGCGGCGCCGGCCGCAGCACCACGGTACTGGCCGAAAACTTGCCGATCACGTCATGCGGGATCGTGCCGGAATAGAGCGGCACCTCGATCAGCCCCTTTTTGCCTGCCTCAACGCCTTTGCGGATGGCGGCGGAAACCTCGGCCGCTTTGCCGATGCCCAGGCCGACTTTGGTCTTCATGTCGCCCACGACCACGACCGCGCGGAAACCCATTTTCTTACCGCCCTTGACAACCTTGGTCACGCGGGCAATATTGACGACTTTTTCTTTATATTCGGAATCCCTGTTATAGTCCCGCCGATTATCTCTTGCCATTAAAACTCCAAGCCTCCTTCACGCGCCGCTTCGGCCAGGGCCTTGACCCGGCCGTGATAGAGAGAGCGGCCGCGGTCAAAAACCACTTTCTTGATTCCTTTAGCCAGCGCGCGCTCGGCGATCAATTTACCGACCGCTTTGGCGGCGGCGATGTTGCCGCCGTATTTAACCAGGCCTTTTTCGACCGAAGTGGCCGCGGCCAGTGTCTTGCCGTCCGCGTCATCGACCAGTTGAGCGGTGATGTTGCGTAAACCGCGATAAGTCGATAAGCGCGGCCGCTCGGCCGTGCCCAATATTTTCCTCTTTTTCATCCTAGGCCCCTCCTCCGGTCGTCGCCTTGGCGGCTTTGCCGGCCTTACGCCGGACAATTTCGCCGGCATATTTGATCCCTTTGCCCTTATAGGGTTCAACTTCGCGCGCGGCGCGGATGTTGGCCGCTACTTGGCCGACAACCTGCCGGTCGGTTCCTTTGATCTTGATCTTTGTGTTGCCGGTGACCGCGAATTCAATGCCGGGCGGCGGATCGAACTCGACCGGATGCGAAAAACCGGCCGAAAGCGACAGCTTTTTGCCCTGCATCTGAGCGCGATAGCCGACACCCACCATTTCCAAATCCTTCTCAAAACCGGCCGTCACGCCGGTAATCATGTTCTTGACCAGGCTGTTATATAATCCCTGCATGGCCAAAGATTCTCCGTCGGCTGCAGCCGTCAGGGTCATGACTTTGCCGCTTTCAACTTTGATCGAAACCTTGGGATCGTACGCCTGGACCAGCGTGCCTTTCGGTCCCTTGACTTGGATGGTCCCGTCGATCAGCTTAATATCGACGCCGCTTGGTATAACTAATGCTCTTTTGCCTATTCTGCCCATTTTACCCTACCAAATATAACAGACAACTTCGCCGCCGATCTTTTTTTCGCGCGCCTCGTTGTCCGTCATTATTCCTTTCGAAGTTGAGATGATCGCCAGGCCAAACCCCGAGCGGACCCGGGGGACCTTGCCGGCTCCCACATAGACCCGCCGGCCCGGCGTGCTGACGCGTTTGGCGCCCTCGATCAAGAATTTCTTGTCGGCCGTGTATTTCAGGACGATCCGCAAATATTTCTTGTTCAGCCGGGCAAAGGTGTCGACCTTGCCGATAAAGCCCTCCGTCATCATGATCCGGGCGATCGCCTCTTTGACCCGGGAGTGAGGCAGATCAACCGACTCTTTCTTGACCTTCTGCGCGTTCGTTATCCTGATCAGTAAATCCGCGATAGAATCCATTTTATTCTCCTTACCAACTCGATTTGGTCACGCCGGGTATCTGCCCCTTATGCGCCAGGTTCCTGAAGCAGATGCGGCAGACGTTGAATTTGCGCAAATAACTGCGGGCCCGGCCGCAGATCGCACAGCGGGTTTTCTTGCGCGTCGAAAATTTCGGCTCCCGTTTTAATCTTTCCCACCAGCTTGTCTTTGCCATCTGATTTAATGCTCCTTATACTCCGGGGCGGAACGGCAGGCCCAGAGCTTCTAATAGGTCCTTCGCCTCATCGTTTTTATCGGTCGAAGTCACGAAAGTAATATCCATGCCCCTGACCCGGTCCACTTTTTCGTAATCGATCTCCGGAAAGATCAGCTGTTCCCGGATACCCAGTGTATAATTGCCCCGGCCGTCAAAAGATTTAAAGCTGACGCCTTTAAAATCCCTGATCTTGGGCAGGCAGATATTGATGAATTTGTTCAGGAACTCGTACATCCGGTCGCCGCGCAAAGTGACTTTCAGGCCGATCGGGATGTTGCCTCTCAACTTGAAAGCCGAGATCGCCTTTTTGCTCAGGGTCACCAGCGGCTTCTGGCCGGTGATGGCGGCCAGCTCGGCGGCCGACACGTCGATCGCCTTGGCATCTTCTCTCGCCTCGCCCACGCCGCGGTTGATCACTATCTTGAGCAGGTGGGGCACCTGCATCTTGTTCTTATAACCCCTGGCCTTGATCAGTTTAGGCACTATTTCTTTATCGTATTTGTTCTTTAGCTCTGTCATATTTACACCTTATCGACTATTTCTTCGCATTTTTTACAGACGCGGACGCGTTTGTCGCCGCTCAGCTTGATGCCGATGCGCGTCGGCTCACTGCAGCGCGGGCAGACCAGCATGACCTTGGACGCGAAGAGCGGCAGCGGTTTTTCGATGATGCCGCCCTGAAAATTCCGGGTCGGCTTCTGATGCTTCTTAACCACGTTAACGCCCTCAACAACGATCTTGCCCGTATCGGTCGAAACGCTGAGGACTTTCGCTTTCTTGTCCTTGTTCTTGCCCGACAGGACCAGTACGGTATCGCCTTTCTTTATCCTGATCTTTTGATTTTTAACTTTTGTTCTTTTCATTTTAGACAACCTCTGGAGCCAGTGAAATGATTTTCATGTATTCTTTTTCGCGCAGTTCACGGGCGACCGGGCCGAAGACCCTGGTGCCTCTCGGGTTCTTGTCTTTGGTGATGACAACGACGGCATTGTCGTCGAACGTGACGTAGGAGCCGTCCGGCCGGCGCAGGGGCTTGCGGGTCCTGACGACCACGCCAAAAATGACCTCGCCGTCCTTGACGGTCATGTTGGGCTGCGCCTCTTTGACGACGGCAACAACCATGTCGCCGATCCCGGCGTACTTGCGGTTCGACCCGCCCAGCACCCGGATCACCATGACGGTGCGGGCGCCGGAATTGTCCGCGACATTAACCATACTACGATTTTGAATCAAGACTGATCCTCCTGACGACGCGCCAGCATTTATCGGCTGACAGCGGCCGGCACTCCATGATCTCGACCCGGTCGCCGACCTTGTATTCTCCCTTTTCATCGTGCGCTTTGAATTTTTTGGCGATCTTCATGACTTTATGGTAGACCGGATGACGGTAAACGCGCTCGACCCGAACGACAACGGTCTTTGTCATCTTATCGGAAACGACCACGCCCTCTTTTGTTTTTGTTTTGCCTCTTTCCAAATTACTTTACCTCCGTAGCTTTACCGGCCGATTTTTCATTAATGATCGTTAAGACCCGGGCAATGTCGTGCCGCAGTTCCCGAAGCTTCAGCGGATTTTTGAGCTGTTGCCCGGCGTGCTGGATCCGGGTGCTCAGGAGTTCGCGCTGCAGCTCCCCGGCCTTTTTGTTCAGCTCGTCCGCGGTCATTTCCCTTAACTCTTTTGTTTTCATGCTTTTGCCACCAGTCTGGTCGCCAGGGGCAGTTTGAAACTGGCCAGGCGCAGTGCTTCTTTGGCCTCTTCGGCCGTCACGCCGGCGACCTCAAAAATAATGTGCCCGCGCTTGACCGGCGCCACGAACCTGACCGGCGCGCCTTTGCCGCCGCCCATACGGGTCTCGGCCGCCCGGGCCGTCTCGATCTTGTCGGCGAACACGCGCAGCCAGATCTTGCCGCCGCGCTTAAAGAAATGGGCCAGCGATTTTCGGGCCGCTTCCACCTGGTTGGTCGTCAGGTAGCCGCAGTCAAGCGACTGCAGGCCGTACTCGCCGAACATGAGCGTCGCGCCGCCCGTCGCCCGGCCGCGCAAACGGCCGCGCTGATGTTTCCTAAATTTTGTTTTCTTGGGTACCAGTGCCACTTGTCACGGTCTCCTTTTTTTCAACTTTATTCTTGACCTGAGGCAGGATATCGCCCTTGTAGATCCAGCATTTGATGCCGATCTTGCCGTAAAGCGTCATCGCTTCCGCGAAGCCGTAATCGATCTTGGCGCGCAGGGTGTGCAGCGGGACCCGGCCCATGCGGTACCATTCGGAGCGCGCGATCTCGGCGCCGTCGAGGCGGCCGCCGCACATGACCTTGACCCCTTTGGCACCCGACCGCAGGGCGCGCGAGACCGACTGCTTCATCGCCCGCCGGAAAGAGATGCGCCGCTCGAGCTGGCCCGCGATGTTTTCCGCCACCAGCTGGGCCGAGGCCTCGGGATTGGTCTCTTCGTGAACGTTCAACTGCACCGTCTTGCCGAATTTCTTGGTCAGCTCTTCCCTGATCGCCGCCACTTCTTTGCCGCCCTTGCCGATGATCAGGCCGGGCTTGGCCGTGTAAAGATCGACTTCGATCTGGTTGGCTTTCCGGCTGATCATGATCCGTGAAATGCCGGCCTTATAAAGACTGTTCTTCAAATACTTCCTGATATTGATGTCTTCGATCAAGAGCTTCCCGAACTCCTGGTCATTGGCGTACCAGAAACTCTCCCAGCCCTCGATGATCCCCAGCCTTAAACCTTTTGGATGTATCTTTTGACCCATTTATTTTTCCTCCGCAGAACTTAAGCAAACCGTCACGTGACTGGTCTTTTTCTTGATCGGGAAAGCCCGGCCGCGGGCCCTCGGCTGGAAGCGCCTCATAATGATCCCCTTATTGGCATAGGCCTCTTTGACCAGCAGAGAATTTTCATCCAGCTTTAAATTATGCTTCGCGTTGGCGATCGCCGATTTTAAAACCTTTTCCAATATCCGCGCCCCTTTTTGCGGCCTGAACTTCAAAATGGTCATCGCTTCGAGCGCGGTCTTGCCGCGGATCAGCTCGATCACCCGGCTGAGCTTGCGGTCGGAACTCTTGACCCATTTGGCTTTGGCTTTGATTATCGTCATGTTAATGTCGTCGACTTATCCGTCGGCGCGCTGTGGCCCCGGAAGACGCGCGTGTGCGAGAATTCCCCCAGCTTGTGGCCGATCATATTTTCATTAATATAAACCGGGATGTGCTTGACCCCGTTGTGAACGGCAAAAGTGTAGCCGACCATTTCGGGGATAATGGTTGAACTGCGGGCCCAGGTCTTGATGATCTTCTTCTCCTTGGAGATCTCCATCTTCTGGATCTTGCGCAGCAGTTTCTCGTCAATATACGGACCTTTTTTTACCGACCTTCCCATCTTTTATTTCCTCCTGCCCAAAATGAACCGGTCGCTGTGCCGGCGCGGTTTGCGGGTCTTATAGCCGAGCGTCGGTTTGCCCCAAGGGGTGACCGGATGCTCGCGACCAATGCCTGATTTGCCTTCGCCTCCGCCGTGCGGATGGTCGCAGGGATTCATGACCACGCCTCTGACTTCGGGCCGGCGGCCCAGATGCCGCTTCTTGCCCGCTTTGCCCATCACTACGTTCTTGGCATCAACGTTGCCGATCTGGCCGACGGTCGCCCGGCAGTTGACATGGATCATCCTCTGCTCGCCCGACGGCATCTTGACAACCGCATAACCGGCTTCTTTGCCCAGCAGGACGAGCGCCGCCCCAGCCGCCCTCGCCAGCTTGCCGCCGCGTCCCGGTTCCAGTTCTACATTATGGACTGTGGTGCCGATCGGGATCGCGCTAAAGGGCAAAGCATTGCCCGGTTTGATATCGGCGTCCGATCCCGACTTGATCTTGTCGCCCGGGGCGATCCCCAGCGGGGCCAGGATGTACCTGCGCTCCTTATCCGCGTACTCGATCAGAGCGATCCGGCAATTGCGGTTGGGATCGTATTCTATCCCCAAGACCGTCGCCTCGATCCCGTCTTTATCGCGTTTAAAATCGATGATGCGATAGTGTTTCTTGTTGCCGCCGCCGCGATGCCGCATCGAAACGAAACCGCGCCAATCGCGGCCCGACTGCTGATGCTGTTTGGCCAGCAGTTTCTTTTCCGGGAAATTCTTCGTAATGTCCGAATAGTCGTCCGCGATCCGAAAACGCGTCCCGGGACTCCGGGGATTCATCTGTTTAACGCCCATTTAAGCTTCCAACTCCTGAATTTTTTGACCTTTGGCCAGCATCACGTAAGCCTTCTTCCAGCGCGAGGTCCGGCCGATCGACCGGCCCATCGTCCGCTGTTTGGGCCGGACAAAACAAGTATTAACGTCAACGACTTTCACTTTAAAAAATTTCTCGACCGCCTGCTTGACCGACAGCTTGTTCGCCTTCAAATTCACTTTGAAGACGTAGCGGCCGCGCGCGCGCTCCAAAACCGATTTTTCGGTCACCAATTGCTCAATAATTATCTGGCTCAAGTCCATTAGCTTAACCTTTCATTTAACTGTTCGACCGCGGTCTTGTCGAGGACCAGCCAATCGGTCTTGGCCAGGTCGAACACGTTCAGATCTTTTGATAACATGACCCTGACGCCGGCCAGATTCCTGACCCCGCGGTCAAAGGCCGGGTTCTCGGCGCCCATGACGATGACAACCATACCGTCGACTTTCAGCTCCTTCAGCCACTTCGCCCCTTCTTTCGCTTTCGGCTGCGGCAGAGCCAACGAATCGACGACCTTGACGCGGTTCTCGCGGTTCAACCCGGAGAGCAAAACCCTGACCGCCAGTTTCCTGACCTTTTTCGGCAACTCGTAAGAATGGTCGCGCGGTTTGGGCGGGAAAATGACGCCGCCCTTGCGCCACAGCGGCGAGCGATTGCTCCCCGCGCGGGCGCGGCCGGTGCCTTTCTGTTTCCACGGTTTCTTGCCGCCGCCGGTGACCTCGGTCCGGGTCAGCGCCGAGTGGGTCCCCTGCCGGCGCGAAGCCAGATACCAGCGCACGGCTTCGTGAACTACCGCATCATTTTTTTCTTCGTTAAATATCTTTTCAGTTAATTGTGCCATTATGATTTCCTGACCAGGACCAGGTTCCCGTTTTTGCCGGGGACCGCGCCTTTTAATAATAATAAATTCTTTTCCGAGATCACGGAGACAACGATCAGACTTTTAACCGTGATCATGCCGCCGCCCAGCCGGCCCGGCATCTTCCGGCCTTTGAAAACCCGTCCCGGCGTGGTGCCGGAACCGCTCGAGCCCGGGATGCGGTGCGATTTTGAACCGTGAGACATCGGGCCGCGATGCGTGTGGAACCGCTTGACGTTGCCGGCAAAGCCTTTGCCGATCGTTAAGCCGGAAACCTTGACCACGTCGCCGGCCTTGAACATGTCAACCTTCAGCTCCTGGCCTTTCTGGTATTCGCCCGGCTGATCGAGGCGGATCTCCCGCGTCTTTTTACCGAAGCTCAACTGCAGAGCTCTGTAGCCGTCTTTTTCTTCGGTCTTGACCTGGGTGATCGGGCACGGGCCGGCCTCGACCACGGTCACGCCCAGGAGCTTGCCGTTCTCGTCGAAAACCTGCGTCATGCCTCTCTTATTGCCTAATATTCCGATCATAACTTCCTCTTTATTCTCCCTAATCCATCTTGATCTCGACATCAACGCCGGCCGGCAGGTCGAGCTGCATGAGCGCGTCGACCGTCTGCGGCGGCGGGTCGAGGATGTCGATCAAGCGTTTGTGCGTGCGCATCTCAAAATGCTCGCGCGATTTTTTATCGACGTGCGGCGAACGCAAAACACAGTATTTCTGGATATCGGTCGGCAGTGGCACGGGGCCGGAAACTAAAGCACCCGCCCGCTTGGCCGTGTCAACGATCTTGGCCGCCGACTGGTCCAGTATCCTGTGGTCGTAACTTTTCAACTTGATCCGGATCCTTTGTTTTTTTACCATTCTTTTATTTCCCCTGTACTTTTTCGATCAACTGGTCGGCGATCGTTTTGGGCACTTCGCGGTATTCGGAAAACTCCATCGTGTAATTGCCGCGTCCCTGGGTCAGCGAACGCAGGTCGGTCGAATATCCGAACATCATCGCCAGCGGCACCTTGGAGCGTATCGTCTGGATGCCGGCATGCGATTCCATCTCTTCGATGTGGCCGCGGCGGCTCGACAGGTTGCCGATAACATCGCCCATGTACTGCTCGGGCACCGTCACTTCGACTTTCATGACCGGCTCCAGCAAGACCGGTTTGGCTCGCCTCACCGCTTCTTTGAAGCCCATGGAAGCCGCGATCTTAAAGGCGATCTCGGAAGAATCGACGTCATGATAAGAACCGTCGAACAAAGTTGCCCGGATGTCGATCACGGGATAACCGGCGATCACGCCGCCGGCCATCGCTTCTTTAATGCCGGCTTCGACCGGCGCGATATATTCTCTCGGCACGGTGCCGCCGACGATCTTATTAACGAATTCAAAGCCCTTGCCCGCTTCCATCGGCTCGATCTTGAGCCAGACGTGGCCATATTGGCCGCGGCCGCCGGTCTGGCGGATGAATTTGCCTTCGGCTTCGGAGACGGTACGGATCGTTTCTTTATAGGCGACCTGCGGCTTACCGACATTGGCCTCGACTTTGAACTCGCGCAGGAGGCGGTCGACGATAATTTCCAGATGAAGCTCGCCCATGCCGGAAATGATCGTCTGGCCGGTCTCGGGATCGCCCTTGATCCTAAAAGTCGGGTCCTCTTCCGCCAGCTTGGAGAGCGACATGCCAAGCTTTTCCTGGTCGGCTGTCGTCTTGGGCTC
>JAQUOB010000009.1 GCA_028717325.1 Candidatus Margulisiibacteriota bacterium | reverse complement strand
AGCATTAAATAAGCCGCTTCATGCAGTTGTTTGCCCGTTCCGATCTTATAGCCGGATCCTTCGCCCCAACCCCGGCACAACTTCTTAATGACCCATTCGACCGACCTGGCTCCTTCTTTATCCGGCCCAAAATTCCAAGCCCCGGCGTATTGGGCACCGGACCTATAAAGTTTTTCCGCTAACAATAAATAGCCGGCCAGCGGCTCCAGAACATGCTGCCACGGCCTGACCGCTTTCGGATTACGGATGACCAGCTTTTTCCCTTTCAGGATCGAGCGGACAAAATCGGGGACCAACCGATCGGCCGCCCAATCCCCGCCGCCGATGACGTTGCCGGCCCTGGCGGTCGCGACACTTTGCCCGTACGACCGGCGATAAGCCTGAGCGATCAGCTCGGAGCACACCTTACTGCTCGAATACGGGTCATGGCCTCCTAGTGAATCCCCTTCCACATACCTCTTACCCCTTACCTTATTCTCGTAAACCTTATCCGTCGTCACGTTGACGATCGCTTTCACGCCGGCGCAATGCCGCGCCGCCTCCAGCACGTTCACGGTCCCCATGACGTTCGTGGAAAATGTTTCCGCCGGGACCCTGTACGATTCACGGACGATCGGCAGGGCCGCCAGGTGGATCACTATCTCAGGCCGCGCGCGCCGCAGCGTCTGCTCGAGCGTTTCCCGATCCCTGATGTCCGCTCTGACTGAATCGACAACCTCTCCGACGGCGCACAGGTCGTATAAGTTGGGATCGGTCGGCGGCTCGAGGGCGTAGCCCGTTATTCTGGCGCCCAGAGAATGAAACCACAAGCATAACCAGGAACCCTTAAAACCGGTGTGGCCGGTTATAAAAACTTTTTTATTTCGCCAAAAATTAGACATTCATTTCCAATTCTTCCACGGCGCCCGCCCCGAGCTCCACAATTCTTCCAAATAATTTTTATCACGCAAGGTATCCATCGGATGCCAGAAGCCCTTGTGCTTAAAAGCCCGGAGCTGGCCTTCCCCGGCCAGTTTTTCCAGCGGCTCTTTTTCGAACAGCGTCCGATCCCCATCTATGTAATCGAGAACTTCCGGCTGAAGCACGAAAAAACCGGCGTTGATCCAGGAGTTCTCCCCTTCGGTCTTTTCCTGGAACTTTTCAACGCGGTCGGCCGTCAGGTTGAGGGCACCGAACCGGCCCAGCGGCGGGACAGCGGTCACGGTCGCTTTCCGGCCGTGGGCCTTATGAAAATTGACGAGCTCTTTAATATTTATGTCAGCCACGCCGTCACCGTAAGTCAGCATGAACGGCTCCCGGCCAAGGTAAGCGCTGATCTTCTTCAGCCGGCCGCCGGTCATTGTTTCCGTGCCGGTATTGACCAGCGTCACCTGCCAGGGTTCCGCGGCGCTGTTGTGGACGATCTTTTCGGCCCCGCCCCTAAAATCAAAAGTCACGTCAGCTTCATGCAAAAAATAGTTGGCGAAATATTCCTTGATCTGGTAGCCCTTATAGCCCAGGCAGACGATAAAGTCATTGAAGCCGTAATGGGCGTAGATCTTCATAATGTGCCAGAGAATTGGCTTTTCGCCGATCTCGATCATCGGCTTCGGTTTTATGATCGATTCTTCGCCGATCCGCGAGCCGTAACCCCCGGCCAAAATAACCGTTTTCATGGATCGCACCCCCGTATCCCTATATTATAACTCAATATGATATAATTAAAAATGATGAGAAGAAGATTATATTTTCTTGTTATTTTCGCGATTTTGCTGCAGCCATTGGTTTTTGCCTCGGACAAGGTCAATATTATAATGACCCATCCCCAAAACGCCCCCTATTTTGTCGGAACGCCGGAGCGCAACATCGATGCTGAAGAGTTCGATACCGTGGTCCTGAAGCTAAGATCAAAGACCGGCGGCACCGGCCGGCTGTTCTGGGCGACCAATCTCGATCCGCAGATGAACGAACCCAAAAGCATCTGGTTCTTTATCGATCGATCCGATTATTATAAAGAATATGTATTTAATGTAAAATCTCAAAACCCGTCCTGGGCCGGCTATATCGGGCAGCTGCTGTTTTTTCCGGAAAACGGGCCGGAAGCGATCGAAATAGATTCGGCTGCGGCCGTGCCGGGCAATATCGGGACGGGCTTGAGCTCGGCCTGGCGCGAGTTTTGGGGCCCGAAGGGACGATTGATCGAAGGACCTGCCGTCAACAACATGAGAGCTTTAACCTTCTGGGGGCAGCCGGTCAATTTCTTTATTTACGGCCTTATTATCCTGGTCGGCCTTATTTCTTTCGGCTATTTCTTCTATTTATCGAGAAAAGTCTCCCTTGCCTGGCAGAACTGCGGGCGGATAACGATCCTGGCCGCTTTGACCTTCTTGGCCCTGTTGATCGTCAGTCAGCTGATCAGTGAATATTACCAATTCAAACTGGATTTCGGCCGCTACGATTTCAAATCGCTTGAGGCAAAAAGAGCTCTGACCGTTGAGATGTTCGGCCGCGATTTCTACCAATTCCTGGATTTTTGCCAAAAGAACCTGCCCGAAAAAGCCAGGGTCAAATTATTAAATACCAATCCGACCGGCGATTATCCCGTTAAGCGGGCCGGTTATTTCCTTTACCCGATCGATTTTTATGCCAAAACTGTTGATTTCATTCTTGTTTATAGCTATGAAAAAGACATCAATGCCGTCATGAAAGATAATCCCGGTTTCCGGCTCATGAAAAAATTCAATGAAGGAGCTTATATTTTATGGAAGTCTCGATAGTCATGCCCTGCCTCAACGAAGAGGCAACGATCGGCAGCTGCATCATTAAGGCAAAAAAGGGCCTGCAGTCGGCCGGCGTGTCCGGCGAGATCGTCGTCGTGGACAACGGCTCAACCGATCGCTCGGTCGATAATGCCCGTCAACTGGGCGCGCGCGTCGTTTTTGAGGCGAACAAGGGCTACGGCAACGCTTATAAAAAGGGCTTTGCCGAGGCGCACGGCCAATTTCTGATCATGGGCGACTCCGACGACACTTATGATTTTTCCGAGATCAGACCGTTCATCGACGCGCTGAAAAAGGGAGCGGACCTCGTCGTAGGCACCCGCCTGAAGGGAAAGATCCTGCCCGGCGCGATGCCGCCGCTGCACCGTTATTTCGGCACGCCTTTTTTGGCCTGGCTATTAAATCTTTTTTTCAAGACCGGCATCTCCGACCCGAACTGCGGCCTGCGCGGCTTGACCAAGGACGCTTTCCTGAAAATGCACCTGCAATCAGGCGGCATGGAATTCGCGTCGGAAATGATCATCAATGCCGCCCGGGAAAAACTTAAGATCAAGGAAGTGCCGATCACCTATTACCCCCGCCAGGGAGAATCGAAACTGCGGACCTTCCATGACGGCTGGCGGCATCTGCGCTTTATGCTGTTTTACAGCCCGACCTACCTGTTCCTGCTGCCCGGCGCGTTGATCTCGCTGATCGGCCTATTTTTTCTTGTCGCTATTCTACCGGGAACTTTCAGTTTTGGCGGCTTAAAGTTCGATATCCATTACATGGTCCTGGGCAGCGCCCTCTCGACGCTTGGCTCGCAGATCTTGACTATCGGCCTGTTCGCCAAGTGTTACGCTTACACCGAAGGTTACGAAGTCGAAGACCGTTTCATTAAATTTTTTCTTAAGCACTTCAGCCTGGAAAGAGGTCTTTATCTTGGGGGAATACTTTTCCTGATCGGTCTGATCTGGAATATATTTATTCTGGTCAAATGGATCAATTCCGATTTCGGCGCCCTGGCCGAGATCAGGCCGGCCCTGTTCGCCCTGTCGCTGGTCGTCCTGGGGGTCCAGGCGATATTCTCGTCTTTCTTTATCAGCATTCTCCTGCTCAAGAAAGGCAGATTTTAAATGATCGCCCTGAAACTGCTCGGCGCCGTGCTTTTTCCGGCTCTTTTGGGCTTCGGTTTCGTCAACTTATTTCTTAACAAACAAGAAGACGCGGGCCTGCTTGAGCGGCTGGCGCTAGGCTTCTGTGCCGGTTTGATGCTGATCACCCTTGAAATGACCTATCTCCTGCCTGTCTTTCATCTCCGCTATTCGGTCCTGACCGTAGCCACACCACTCACCCTGATCCTGATCTGGGGCCTGATCGTCACCTTTAAAAACCGGCTCATTGATTTTAAACTGAACCTGAATTTCAAGACGGTTGAAAAGCTGTTATTGGCCGTCCTTGTCCTGCAGGTGATCTTTGTTTTTGGCACGGCCATGATCAAGCCGGTCGTGGGCGTCGACGCCTGGGGCAATTATTCGTTAAGGGCCAAGGCCTATTTTGTCGATGGGGCCGTCAATTTGATCAATATCCCCTCCAGCGGCCGCGGCGACCACGTGGCTTTAACGCAGACGTGGGTCTTCCTTTGTCTCAACCAATGGGACGATATTCTGGGCAAGATCAATTTTCCCCTTTATTTTGCCGCTTTGCTCCTGCTGTTTTATTACGCGGCGCGGCGGCTGAAAGGTCGCGGGATCTCGCTCCTAAGCGCCGTTATGTTGGGCACACTGCCTTTCCTGGTTTATCATGCGACGCTCGAATACACCGATTTCGCCCTCGCCCTTTATCTGTTTATCGGGGCCACTCTGCTCCTGCGCTGGTTCGACCGGCCGAAGATCAATCATCTGCTGCTGGCCTTTTTCTTTTTATTTTCCATTCTGACGATCAAGAACGAGTCCTATTTGCATCTTGTCGCCGTTGCGATCATCTTTGCCGCCAATATCTTTACCCGCCGGCTGGACAAGGCGGCCGGCATCCGAGCCGTCAGGCTTGGCACCCTGCTGGGCCTGGTCCTGGGCGGGCTCCTTTTCATTTTGAAAGCCCTGTCGATACGCGAGCTGCAGCTTTTGCCGTTTGACGTCTATGCGGCCAGGCTCGGGCCGCTTGTGTCCGTCTTCTTTGATTATATGTTCCTCCGCGCCAACTGGAATATCGTCTGGTTCATTTTAGCGGTGTTGCTGCTTTTTAATTTCCAGCGGCTCAAGGAGAATTTGAATTTATTTTTATTGGTCGGCCTGGAGTTGCTGGCCTTTATGCTGTTTTATTTCACTTCGGCTGACGACGTTTACGGCTGGCTCTTTTACGTAACTCCGGCGGTCAGGAACCTGCTGCAGTTCATGCCGCTCGTCGTCTTGGCCCTTGCTTCCCTGCTTGAGCTGGAATGGCCGCCAAGGCCGCTTCTCTCCGCCGGCCGGCCTAAGAAAAAGAAGAAAGCATGAAACTAAGCATTGTGATCGTCAATTACAATGATAAAGAGCTGACCCTCAACCTGCTTGATTCGGTTTACAGATATCCCCCGTTAAAAGAATTCGAGATTATCGTGGTTGACAACGCTTCAAGAGACGACAGCGCGGCCGCTTTGCGGGCGGCCTATCCAAAGATCAAGATCATCGAAAACCCGGAAAACCGCGGCTTTCCCCCGGCCGTCAACCAGGGCATCAAGGCCAGTCACGGGGAATATATTCTACTCTTAAATCCGGACGTGACCGTGACCGCCGGCGCGCTTGAAACCATGTTGAACTTTCTGGCCGCGCATCCCAAAGCCGGCGCCGCCGGCTGCCGGATCGTCAATCCCGACGGGAGCGTTCAGCTGTCGGGCAAACGGTTCCCGGACCCTCTGGTCATGCTCTTTGTCACCTTCAACCTGCATAAATTGTTGCCCAATAACCCGATCACCAGAAAATATTACGATGCCCTGGAGGATTACGACCAAACCCACCGGGTGGAACATCTGATGGCTTCCTGCCTGATGGTCAAACGGTCGGTGATCGACGAGATCGGCCTGATGGACGAGAACTTTTTTCTCTACTGCGACGATGTCGATTGGTGTTACCGCATTCATCTGGCCGGCCACGAGATCTGGTATCTTGCTGACGCTTATGTGGTCCACGCCAAAGGCGCCACGACAAAAAGAGAAAGCTTTCGGGGGATCGTCGAATATCACAAGAGCGCCTGGTATTTTTATAAAAAGTATTATTATAATAAATACCCGAAAATATTAAGCGGCCTGTTTTTTACCGGCCTGCAATTGAGAAAGTGGTGGTTTCTGGCCTCTAACTTCTTTAGCCGCGAAAAAAAGGTCAAATATTGAAACATGAATAAGATCGCTTCGCTCAATGGCTGGTCGAAATTGGTCTGGGGCCTGGTTATCGCGAACATTCTTTTCAGCCTGTGGCTGACCGGACATTTCATTTTTTTCAGTTCAAATTTCGTTATCTGGACTGATAAAAATAAATCGAGCGCCCAAAAGCTGGGACAGGTGCTGGGGACCGATTATTTGGCCGCCCAGAAATTTGCCTGGCTACCGAAAAATTCTGGCATCCTGATCGTGTCGTCGGACGATATCTGGTTCTGTAATTATTATTTTTTGCCGAGACGGATGTATACCTACCCCGGGACGACCAAAGACGAACAGGTAGCCATCCCCAAACCCTGGCTGAAAAGCAAAAGGATAAATTTTTTATTTTTATATCACATACCCTTGTTAAGGATACTGCACGTGGATAAGAACTGGAATTTCGAATTTTTGACTAAGGTTGCTTCATATGAATAAGGACGGCAATTCCGAATGAACTTTTTGATCGCCGGCGCGGCTATCATCTATATCTCGATCTGCGGTTTCGGCCTGGTCAAACTGATATTAAAGGATAATATCCCTTTTTCCCTGTTCGGCCTGGTCCCTCTCTGCTTCGGCGCGGGCTTGGGCAGCCTGGCGGTCTTAAGCAACCTGATCATGCTGGCCGGCCTTAAATTGTCTTTTTTGACCCTGGCGGCTCCGTTGTTCGTTCTTTTTATTTATGCGCTGACGCATTTCAAGATCAGATCGGAGTTCAGGGTAAGCCGTCTGATCGGCACGCTCAAGGGCTTTTCGCGGCAGGAAAAATTCTTTGTGCTCGTCATTGTGCTTGGCGTTCTCGGCGTAATGATCTTGAGCCTTATTTTCCCGATGAATTATTGGGATTCGAGGGCGATCTGGGGCACCAAAGCCAAAATGCTCTTTTACGACGGCACGGTCTTCTCGTCCGGTTTCATGGACATTCAAAGAGTGCAAGCCCATTTCCGATATCCGCTGCTGTTCCCCGTGGCACAGGCCTTCATCTATTTTTCCCTGGGCCAGGCCGATGATTGGGCCATTATGTTGTTCATCGGCCTGTTCTTTCCTCTCCTGCTCTCATTTTTGTTTGATCTGGCCCGGCTCTATTTACGTGACAGAGAAAAAGCCCTGGCCGCCGCCGCGCTCCTGGCCGTCCTGCCAGTTTTTTTTGTATCGGACGGGGCGGCTCATTCCGGCTATGCGGACACGCCGCTCGCCCTGCTCTACTGCCTGTCATTCGGCCTGACGCTCTTATGGAAGAAAAACCGGCAGCTATCTTTTCTTATTCTTTCCGCTTTTCTTTCGGGCCTGCTGTTGCTGACAAAAAACGAGGGGATAATCCTGCTGCTGCTCAATCTTGGCCTGATCCTTTGGCCCGAGAAGTTCACGCTGAACGGTCTAAGCCGTAATTTACCGAATATTATCAGGGGAACGCTCATCTACTCGGCGATACTATTAATAGTCATTGTGCCGTGGGCACTGCTGGTCAGACACCTGGCGAATGATCTGGATGTCAACGGCCTGCTGTCGTTGAATGTAAATAATCTGGCCGGCGCCTGGCCCAAACTTCCCGGTATAATCAGTTATACGACCAGAGCATTTATCGGCCTTGAGAAAAATGTGCTGGGCATGACATTTTCTTGGGCCGGGTTATGGCTTATCTTCCTGGTGATGTCGATTATTTCAATCATTTATAGGTTTTCCAAATGCCTGCAGCTGTCCGCCGTCGTGCTGGCCGATTTTATTATGATCACGGCCATGTTCGCCCTGATGCAGATCAAAACGGAGGCCTATATGCTCGGCAGTATTTCCAGGATCTACCTGCCGATAACGTCCGTCGTTGCCCTGCAAATAGTTTCGACCCTCAAAACCCTGGAATTAAAACGGGAACATTTAATTAAATGACGAACAAGTGGGAAAAATGCCAGGTCAGAGAGCGTGAATGGTGGCTGCGCTGGAAAAAGCGCAGTGATCTTAAAGCCGTTAAAGCTGAATTGATCGGAAGAGCGGACCGGCTCAAACCGTTCCTGCCCCAAACCGGGCGTCCCTTGAAAATCCTGCAGATCGGCCCCGCGGCTAACGGAGAGGTCCATTTTCTCGAAGGGGAAAGATTTGCGATCGACCCGCTGGCTTCGTTCTTTAAGGAGAACTTCCGCGAGCTGATCGACCCCGAAGTCAAGTTTGTCGACGGCTTGGGAGAAAAACTCCCCTATGCCGATTCATTTTTTGACGTCATTTTGATCTTGAACGTCCTGGACCACTGCGCCGAGCCGGTCAAAGTCATGAGGGAAATCGAACGCGCTCTGGTGCCAGGCGGCCGGCTGATCCTTGAGGTGAACGTTTACAGCCCGCTCGCGGCCCTGGGCCATAGGGTTTTCAACTTTCTCGACCGGGAACATCCTCATGCCCTGACCGAGACAAAAATAAAGCAAGAGCTGGCGGCAGGCTTCAGGCTCATCGATGAGCAAGCCAGCCGTGTTACTCTGCCCGGCTACGATATTTTGAAAAGATCCGTCCTCTGGCTGTTGATGAGGCTAAACCTGTCACCGCTCAATTACCGGCTGACGGCGGAAAAGAAATAATTCACGATGCAAAAGAAAGTTCTCCTGCTCAATCCGCCCGGCGACCAACACTATTTGAGGGATTATTTCTGCAGTAAGATCTCAAAGAGCGGCTACCTCTACCAGTCGATCGACCTTTTGGTCTTGAGCGGGATATTGTCCCGCTTGTTCGAGGTCCGGGTCATCGATTCGATCGTCGAAAACGACTCGATCGAGACGGCTTTTAAAAAAATAACCGACTTCAATCCTGACTTTCTCGTTTTTCTCACCGGCTCCGTCTCATTTTCCCTGGATATGCGCTTTATCGAACGGCTGCGGCAGGCAGTGCCGGCGATCAAAAAAGCCGTCGGGCTCGGCGACGTATTCTTTGACGACAGCCACAAGATACTTAAAGAGCACGCCTGTCTCGATGCCGTACTGTTTGATTTTACGACCGACGATATCACAAATTACTTAACGGGCCGGGCATTTAAAAATATCGTCTACCGGGACGGCGCGGCGATCAAAGGCCAATGGCTAAAACCGCACCAGGAAGAATTTTCCATCCCAGTCCCCCGCCACGATCTTTTCCCCAACAACAAATACAATTATCCTTTTGTCCGGCGCAAGCCCTTCACGATCGTCCTGACCAATTTTGGCTGTCCTTTCCGCTGCCGTTTTTGCATCATGCCCGCCCTGGGTTTCAAGGTGAGACGAACGGACAATATCATCGAAGAACTGGAATATTTGAAAGCGCACGGGTTCAAGGACATCTACTTTAACGACCAGACCTTCGGCGCGGACAAACCGAGGACAAAACAGCTGCTCCGGGCCATGATAGAAAAAAAGCTAAATCTCGGCTGGGTCTGCTTCTCCCGGGTCGATCTGATCGATCAAGAATTCGTCGCACTGATGAAAAAAGCCGGCTGTCACACGATCATGTTCGGCATCGAAAGCGCCGACCAAAACATCCTGGATGATTTTGCCAAAGGCATAACACTGGAAAAGATAAAGACCGCTGTCGCTTTATGCAAAAAATCCGGCCTGCGGATACTGGGCACGTTCATCCTCGGCCTGCCAGGAGAAACAGAAAAATCGGCCCTCAAAACGATCGAATTCGCCAAGGAACTCGATCTCGACTACGCGGCTTTTAATATTGCGATCCCCCGGAAAGGGACCGAGCTGCGCCGGCAGGCGCTCGAAAGCGGACTGATCGGCGAAGAGCTGATCGAAATGGACCAGTCGGGCTCAAAAGCGCTGATGAAGAGCGGCGGACTGAGCGAGACCGAGATCGAAAAACTCCAGCGCCGTGCCTACCGCGACTTTTATTTTCGCCCCAAAAAGATCATCGGTTTCATCTTGGGCATCAGAAGCTGGGTAGAATTCAATAATTACGTAAAAAACGGCTGGGAAGTGCTCTGGCGCTATATCCGGCTGCCCTTTTTCACTTTTCAGCGACCGCGATCAGCGCCACCCCGAACCTAAAATTAAAATACCTCAATAACAGTTTTTCCAAAAGCAACCCCCGCGTTAAAAGCCAATTGACGGCCGGCGGCGGCAGTTTGGCATCTGATCGCGGTTTATCCCTTTTCAACAGCCGGTTCACGACCCTGATCGCCAGGATCGGCAGGAACATGATGGTATTGTAATAAGAGATCTTTTTGATCTTGAAACCAGCTGAACGTAATTTATCGGCCAGCTGATCGAGATCGTAGCGGCGCTGGTGCCCGTGCACAACATCATGGCCGGACCACAAAGCCATGTTGGCCGGCACGGCAACCACGGCAACACCTCCCGGCCGCAAGCGGCCGTAGATCGCCTTAAGCGCGGCCAGGTCGTCCTCGATATGTTCAATGACGTCCAGGGCGATGATCGCGTCAAAATGATCGGCCGGATAAGGCAGATTATCGGGCAGCCAGCCCTTTTTGATCTCGCAGGGGTTCGTCCGCCGGCAAAGCTCGATCGCTTTCTCCGAATATTCCAGCCCGGAGACCTCGCCGTATTTTTTCAGGCCCGATAGCATCAAACCGCAGCCGCAGCCGGCGTCAAGCAGCCGGTTGCCGCTTTTCCGCCGCAAGAAACGATCAAGCAGAGAAAGCACGATCTCCTTCTTGCCGACCAGCGTCCAGAGCTTGTCTTGCACTTCAGCCATCTCTTGAATTAAATAATCTTCCATCTTGATATTATTGCCTTGAATAGAGCGTCAAAACAATGCGCGCAGCGCCGCTCTTGTGGCGCTTGATCGGCAATTTCGCCACCAGCGTTTGTTCATAGGGCAAATATTTGCTCTCACTGACAACACGGTAGCGTTTTAGCAGATTCAATTTTATCCTGTCGATGTAATCCGCGGTTGGGAAAGAATGTCCGTCATTGATATGGGAAACGAACCAGATCCGGCGGGGCGCGATCGGGGCCGCGATCATTTTGCCTTCGTCATCATAAAGCGGGATTTGACTGATGTCGGTGCTAAGATATTTAGCGTCGTCCCGGCCCTGGACCGAGCCGATCAAACAAGATTTTCCTCCGGCAACATTTAAATAATAGACCAGCAGGCGGTAGACCGAGCGGTTGCTGCCGATCACGATATCCCCGGCCCGGTACCGGTCCTTGATCCCGGCGGTCACTGCCCGCCAGGGCTCGATCTGGTTGGAGTTATGGTACTCTTTTAAGTTGAAGTAATTGAAAAGAGAAACCGACTGCAGCGCCAGCAAAAGGCCGATCAGAAGAATAGCCGGCTTGAATTTGAATTGCGCGAGCGGCCGGCCGATCAGCAGAAGAAAGAACGGCAGTGTGACGATCAAATATTTGGGCTGGGTCGCTTTTAAAAATAGGGCGGCAATGACGACCGGCACCAGCAGCATGAACCAAAGATATTGGACTTTCTCGTCTTTAGGAATATTTTTCAGTAAAAGATAGCCGATCAGGAGCGCTGCCGGTATGACCACGAGATAATTCCAGGGAGCGACCGTCTCGCCCAGGGCTAAGACAAAAAAGAAAAGCAGACCCCTCAAATACCAGGGGAAAACGGAAAAAGGCATATCGACGGCGCTGCCGATCATGGGTATAAAAGCAATTAGCAGGAAGCGAATATAGGTGTAAGCGGCCGGCAAGCCCGCCAGGAATTGTAAACCAAAGAGCTTAAGACCCCTGGCCCATTCGCCCCGGCGCCAGGCGGCAAATACCAAGAAAACAAATTGCGCGATGAGAAGTAACAGTCCGTAGAAATGCGTCAGGAGCAGCAGCGCGGAAAAAACCACATAGCCGGCGGCCGCCGTCAAGTTAAACCGGCCGGCCAGGAGCTTCCAGAAAAACCAGGCGGAGAGCAGCGCGAACAAAAACAGCAGCGAATAGTTCCTGATCTCCTGCGCCTGCATCACGGCCAGCGGCGAAAAAGCCAGCAGCCCCGTGCCGATCAAGGCCGTTTTCTCATCGAACAGTTCTCTGGCAAAAAAATAGAAACAGAAGAGCGCCAGAATGCCCGCCGCGATAGAAAAGGAGCGCAGGGCGTATTCGCCGGCGCCGAAAACAGCGGTCCAGCCGGACAACAAAACAAAATAGACGGGCGGATGGAAATCTCTGACCAATCCGGCCTCCGCCTGCTGTAAAATCACGGCGTGACCGGCAATTTTGACGGCGGTCAGCGCGCTGTGGCTCTCATCGCCCCATAAACTGCGAAAAGTCGGGTCATAAAGCCGCAGGGCCGCCCCGGCCAGCAAAATGAGCAGTAAAAAGAAAAAGGTCCTATTGTTTTTGAAAAGATTTAGCCGATCCAAGACCGTAATTCCCCCTTAAAAAATCAAGAACGGCGGCAAAAGTCGCCCGGACGCTCGCCCAATCCCCGTGCTTCAGCGATGCAATCAGTGAGTAGGCCGGAAAGATGATGAAGTTCAAAACTAACGGCAGCCGCCGGCTGCTCTTTTTGAAAAACAAAAGATTATTTCTCACCCTGAAATAGGTGTAGAAAGGCGAGAATTTGCCGCCCATCGCAGCGGCAAACTTGTGATATATCTTTGCCTGGGGAACAACAACTATTTTATACCCTGCCCGCCTGGCGCGGGCGCAAAAATCTACGTCTTCATAATTATTAAAATAATCTTTGTCCAATAGCCCTATCCTTTCAAACACTTCTCTTTTGACCAGCAGGCAACAGCCGGAAACCCAGTCAACCGTTTTAACATCTTTAATTTGCCCGGAATCAGTTTGTCCGTAATAATAATGATAGGGCTTGCCGATCAAAGGATAGTAGCCGCCCCCCGCAAACCAGAGCTTGTTCCTATCTTGGTAGAACATGATCTTGGGCGAGGCGATGCCAATCGAGTCATCAGCTTTCATCGCCTGGAGCAGACGGTCAAGAAAATCTTTTTCCACTGTCGTATCGTTATTTAAAAGCATGATATATTCCGCGCCCTGGTTCAAAGCCGTCCTGATGCCGATATTATTGCCTTCGGCAAAACCCAGATTTTCGCCGTTGCGCAGCAATTTGACCCTCGGGAATTCTTTTTCCAGCTCCCCGGGCGAGCCATCGGTTGAGCCGTTGTCGACCAGAATAATTTGCGCGGCGTCTGACAGCGAGCCAAGCGAGCGCAGGCACTCGGCTGTGTCTTTTTTCTGGTTCCAATTAAGGATAACGATCGCCGTTTTAGCCATCTTTTTTCAGCCGCCTCATTAAATGATATTTAACCAGTTTAACCTGACGCAAAACCCGGCGCCAGAAACTCATCGGCAGCAGCCGGATCAGGGCCCGCCTAACCAGCTTGTCAAAAAGCGCGAAACGCAGCAATTTGAGCGAAAAATAATCCCAGTATTTCGGGTTGGTGATGATTACCCGCAAAACCTCGTAGGGATAGACCGAGAACGGGGCGGCCTGTCTAAACTGCGGCAGCACGTCTTTGTATTGCGGCAGCTCCAGGGTCTTGAGCTGGCTACGGATGACATCTCGCTCCTGAGAAAAAATCCTGGCGTTGCTCGCCCCGTACTGCTTCTTGTGGACCCGCATTACCTGCAGGCCTTCCGGACGATAACAATAGCCGTGACGAAAAGCCATGACGCTGAAAACGAAAGAGTCGCACGACCATTTGTGCTCCAGCCGCAAGCCGCCCGCTTCGTTAAAGAATGAACGGTTGATGACAGCGGTATGCGGGATGTAAGGCGTAAAAGGATCGCCGGCGTAGAGAGCCGGCACCTCCCGCGGCGAAAAATAACGGGGCGATTCGCTCAAAAAGCTGCGGTTCGGGATCTCCTGGTCGCCGTCCAGCACGATGTTATCGCAGCAGGAGAAGGCCGCCTGCGGGTATTTTTCCAAAAGCTCCAGCGATCTTTCGATAAAACCCGGGCGGACCTTGTCATCGGAGGCGGCATAATAGATATAATCGCCGGCGGCCGCTTCGGCGCCGCGCCGCATCGAATAAACGACGCCCATATTTTTCTCGTTTCGCAGTAACTTGATCGCGGGATATTTTCGCCGATATTGTTCAATGATCCGCAGGCTGTCATCGGTCGAGGCGTCGTCGATGACGATAATTTCTTCGGGCGCAACCGACTGGCCGGCGACCGCTTCAAGCGCCTCGCCGATATATTGGCCGTAATTATAGTTGGGCATGATCACGGAGAGCTTGGCCACTAGATCGTTTCCCCCGTCAATAAGGCCGCATCGATATAATCATCGGCGTGCCATTTTTTGCGCAACTGATGCCAGACATAGATGATCGATGGCGTGATCAAAAGATTAACGGCCAGGTAGCCGGCAACCATCCCCAGCGCCGAAAAATACCGGCCCAGGATAAATGTTGACGCGCCGATGAGAAAACCCTGGAGCATCGACAGAAAGAACAGCGGCTCTTTCTTATGCGCCCGCAGATAAGCGGAGAATGGCAAGGAGATCACCATAACGATCTGGGCGAGTATCAATATCCCGGTCGGCCAGGGCGGTAAGAGCCGGTGGACCAGCGGAAAATCGAGCCAATTCAAGACCAGAACCAGGAGCCAGAGGCCGATCGATTCCAGCATGACCAGGCCGATCATGATCTTGAGCAGTTTTTTGAACAGCCGGTCGAGCTCCCCGTACTCCTTTTTGGCGATCAGGATACCAAAGCTGGGGATGCGAGGAATGATCCAGGCGTAGGAGATCGACCCGACCGCGGCAACTATGCTCCAGGTCATGCCGAACTGCCCCGCCACCACCGGACCGTGAAAATAAAACAGTACCGGTGTAAAAAGAAAAAATATACAGTAGCCGCTGATACCTGAGAGCGCGAAGCGCCACTGCATCGGCAGGACCTCTTTTTTCCAGTTGATCCGGGGCCCGGCTGTGGCGGTAAAAAGCAGTGTCTTGATGTAACTCCAGTATTTAAATCTGAGGAACAAAAAAGCGCACGCCTGCGCGGTCAAACTCGAGATCGAAACCGACCAGAGGCCGGCCCCGAACAGGATCGCCGTCCAGAGAGCGACGTTCGAGGCCGCGGTCTGGAACAGCCGGAAAGCGTAAAGGTTGGCGACCTGGTTGCTGCCTTCAAGCAGGGACCAGATAAAGATCAGGAAGATCGTCACGCCCGTCAGAAAAGAAAGCAGCAGCCAGGGGGCCGTCCAATCTATGCCCTGATTCGCCGAAGCGGAAAAGAAGATAAAACCGACAAGGCCGAGACCGGCCGCCGCGACAGCGCCCGCGATCAGGTACCATTTAGAAGCAAAACCGGCCAAACTGGCCAGTCGCGACAGCGAATTTTTGTCGCCGGTAATGCTGCCGTCGCGCGCCAGGCCCAACCTGGACCATTCGTGGCTGGCGAACTGGACGATAATATAGCCCAAGCCAAGCTCCACCAGCACCTGCAGGGACAGGATATTAAGAAAAGTGTAATAATAACCCTGCAGGACCGGCGTAAATCTGGAAACGATGAGCAGGGCCGTGGCCGGGATCGCAAACAGGGCCCAGACCTTGGACAGCACCAAAAAGATGACCGCGCGCTCTATTTCCAGTTTTTTCAGTAAAGATCTGATCATTTGAGCTTATGGCAGCCGACGGCGATCAGGTAATGCGCCATCGGCAGGAAACCGGTATGGACGACCTCATCGTTTCCGCCAAACATCAGGACATGCTTAAAATGTTTTTTCATTTCCGCTTCCAGTTTCTCGCCGGAATAGAGATTGACGTGGCCGGACCGGGTCACCGGTGAAGCGTATTGCTCGGCAGCGCTGTTAGGGGTGCCGACCACCGCTATCCCCTCGCCTTTCAGATTGTCCGATATTTTTTTCCAGAACAAGCCAACATTCTCGGGCAAAATATGCTCGATCACGTCAAAATTAACAACGGCGTCATAACTTCCCTTTTGTTTTAGTTGCAGAAAATCCTGGACTTGGATTTTGATCCTCGGGTCAGGCCAATTTTGCCGGCCGATCTCAACAGCTTCTCTGTCGAGGTCCAGGCCCTCCGCCCGGCCGCATTCAACCGCCAGCAGCCAGGTGCCCAAACCCTCCCCGCAGCCGACGTCCAAAACATGCTTGCCCCGGCCGATGATCTTTGACGCGAACTTATAATAGCTCATCATGTGCAGGATCCTTCTCGGCGAATTATAGAGCTGGAAAGAATGGTGCCGGCCGAACCGGACCTTGTGTTCGCCCATAAACTCTTTGACGGGTGTCCAGCGGGAGCGCTCTTTTGCCTTTTTCATGAGCGGCCCCCTTTCAAACGTTTACCGAAACCAAGGCAGATCAAATAATGGGCCATCGGCAGGAAGCCCGTATGGATAATTTCGTCATTTGAGCCGAACATCATCACGGTCTTAAAATATTTCTTCATCGTCGACCGCAAGCGCTCCGCGTCGAACAGGTTCACGTGGCCCAGCCGGCTGGCTGCTGAAGCATAGCGGGCGGCCGCCGCGTTGGGCGTCCCGACCACCGCGACGCCGTCCGTTTTAAGATTATTGACCAGCGCCCTGAAAAAGAGCGCTTCGCTTTTCCGGTCAATGTGTTCGACAACATCCAAGCTGACGACCGAATCGAACGACCCGTATTTTTTATCCAAGAAATCGCCGGCGATAAAATCAACTTTTTCCGACGCCCAATTCCTTTTGGCCGCGGCGATCGCGTCGCCGTCCAGATCGACGCCGGTGTAGCCGGCCGCGAACTCGGATAAAATGGGGGCGCCGATGCCTTCACTGCAGCCGAGCTCCAGGACCGTTTTATTTTTGGCGGCCATTTTAGCGGCGAACTTATACCGTGAGAGGACAAAAACCAGCCGCTTCGGATCGTTGTACAGGTTATAAGACCAGTGGCCGCCGAGCTCGATCGACCGGTCAGCCATAAAATCTTTAACTTTATTCCAGGCCTCTTTTTCCGTTTTCATTTTATCATCACCTTATTTTCGACCAATTTTCAGCCACCCGCTCAAGACATTCCGCCATGGGCGTAAATTTAAAATCTATCTCGGCCAGCAATTTCCGGGGTATCAGGCTGGTATTTTTAGGCCGCCTGGCCTTGAAACCGATCTCATCCAGCGAAACCTTTCTTATTCTGGAAACATCAAAAGACAGCTTTTGCGCCAGCGCCTGTGCCAGATCACATCTCGACCATTTTTCCGGGAAACATACATTATATATACCGCGGCAATCCCTGGCCTGCAGCCGGGCGACCGCCCCCACCACATCCCGGACTAGCGTAGGACAAAAGATCTGATCGTAGGCGGCGCGAACCTCGCCGTCCCGGGACATAATGCCGGCCATCTCGTCAAGCAAGGTATTATCCCCTTTTTTCAAGCCGAAGACCTTGCTCAAGCGGATTATTAAATAATTTCCCTGCGCCTTTTCCTTGAGGAAAGCTTCGATCTCCGCTTTTTGCCGGCCGTATTCCGTGATCGGCCGGGTTATTGCGTCATCCGGGTAATTGCCGGCCGCGCCGTCAAAAACATAATCGCTCGAGAAAAAGACCGGTTTGATCCCTTCGGCCACCAGCTGTTTTATCAGATCGCGCGTCCCGTCAACATTTATCTTTCTCGCCGCCGGCTCGATCTCGCAGCGGTCGATCCCGGCCACCGCCGCAAGTATCAGCGCGTCTTTATGCCCAGTCCGGGAGAGCTTTAAGCCCGAAATATCCGGCGACAAAAGATCGAGCTTTGAGAGACCACCGGGCCCGCCCCGTCTCGAGGTCGCTGTAAAATCCGAATTACTCTTCCGGTAGGCCTCGAAAAAAGCCGAGCCGATAAAACCGGTCGCGCCAATGATGGCGCTCTTGGGCCGATCGGCCGGTAAAATATTATTATCTTCGTTGATCATTTTTGTTTTGGGACCAGGCCCATGACAAACCTTTTGGCTCGGCTCAGCATTTTCATTGTCGCCCACCTGGGGGAGAATAGGAATGGCTCGAATCTCAACCAGAAAAATATTTTATCGGCCAGCCCGGCCGCAATCTTATCCGCCGCCGCCCAGCTCGCCGCTGTTTCGTCCGCAATGAACTTGATGCTGGTCTTAAAATATTCCCGGTGGTACGGGTCGGCATTGTACTTCGCCCAGGCCGCCAGGTTAAGCGCGCTCGGCCGCATGGCGCCGCCGGCAAGCGGCTGGGCGCGCTCATCCAGCTCGACAGCCAGTATCTCGTCCGAGCTGCCGATCACCTGG
>JAQUOB010000008.1:4830-18308 GCA_028717325.1 Candidatus Margulisiibacteriota bacterium | reverse complement strand
AAATGATTGTCGAGTATCATATTTTTATCCAGAGACCGTAACTTGAGATACTCTTTCATCCCTTCAAAGGCCGCCGAAGCCGGTATTAAACCGACAATTTCCGACTCCAATATTTTAACTTTATATTCTTTCGCCCAGCTGACGACTTCGTCATAAACGACCTTCAACGAAGTTTCGAGATGATTGGTGATATTGATCGAGACCTGGCTGATCCCGCGGCTTTCCAGGAACAGGCCCAGCGCCCTGACGCCCGGTAATCCTCCGTCTTTTTCTCTGATCGCTTTGGCGATCGAGACGGCGATGTCGTCTTCAACCGTGTCCAGATCGACGTTAAACGCAATGAGAAAATTTCTCGCGCCAACCGCGACCGCCCCACCGTTCGGGTTCAATCCCCGGCCGACGTCGGGTTGGCGGCGGGGATCGTTCAGTTCGTTGATCAAAGCGTGGAAGCTACCCTTGCGGACGTAAGGCAGGTCGCGGCGCTCGGCTATTTTGGCAGCTTCGCCGTAAAAATAGACGGGCAGCTTGAGCTTTTCCCACAAGTCGTTGCCGGTCTGGTGCGCCAGGACAACGGCATCTTGCATTGTCGCCTCTTTGACGGGAATAAAGGGGATAACGTCCACCACACCGATGAACGGATGAACGCCAGCGTGGTCGTTGACGTTAAGCAGCTGCATCGCCCGCTCCGTCAGATCAATAGCGGCCTGTTTGACGCCCTCGGGAGAACCGATCAGGGTAACGACCGAGCGGTTGTGGTCGGGGTCGGAGTGAAGATCGAGCACCTTCGCGGTCTTGACGGAATCAACGATCTCATCAATGATCGTTTCGTCGCGCCCTTCGGAAAAATTCGGCACGCATTCAATGATCTTGGCCATTCCTCACCTTTTCGGATCGGTTTCTTTGGGCAAGTCCTTCATCGCGTTTTCCAGGTCGGAATTTTCGAGCGTTTCTTTCTCGATCAGCACTTTGGCGATCTCTTCGATCTTGGCCCGGTTTTTTGTCAAGATGGTTTTGGCCCGGGCATAAGAATCATTGATGATCTTTTCAATTTCCCGGTCGATCGAATCGGCCGTTTGTTCGCTGTAATCTTTCATTTCGGCGATGTCGCGGCCGAGGAATATCTGGCGGTCCTTGCGGCCGAAGGTCCGCGGCCCCAGCGAACTCATGCCAAATTCAGTGACCATTCTCTTAGCCAGATCGGTGGCCCGTTCCAGATCGTTGTGGGCGCCGGAGGTCATCTGGTTAAAGATCATTTCTTCAGCCACACGGCCGCCCATCATAACGGTGATCTGGTCGAGCGCCTGGTCTTTGGTAACAAGATATTTATCTTCCAGCGGCAGCTGCAAAGTATAACCGAGCGCCATGCCGCGTGGCAGGATAGAAATTTTATGCGGATTGTCGGCGTTAGGCAGGACGCGCGACAGTACCGCGTGCCCGACTTCATGATAGGCGACCAGCTGTTTTTCCCGGTCGGAAATGACGCGGCTGCGTTTTTCCGGCCCGGCCAGGACCCGGTCGACCGCCTCTTCCACTTCTTCCATCGAGATCTCTTTTTTGTCGACCCTGGCTGCCAGGATCGCCGCCTCGTTCAAGACATTCTCCAGATCGGCGCCGGTGAAACCGGGCGTTCTCTGCGCGACGACCTTAAGGTCGACATTATTAGTAAATGGTTTTCCCCGTGCGTGGATCTTCATGATCGCTTCACGGCCTCTCAAGTCGGGCTTGTCCAGCACGACCTGCCGGTCAAAGCGCCCCGGCCGCAAGAGCGCCGGGTCCAGGATATCCGGCCGGTTGGTCGCCGCGATCACTATAATATTGACCTTAGGATCAAAGCCGTCCATTTCGACCAGCAGCTGATTGAGGGTTTGCTCCCGTTCGTCATGGCCGCCGCCCAAGCCCGCGCCACGCTGTCGGCCGACCGCGTCCACCTCGTCCATAAAGATGATCGAGGGGGTCTGTTTCTTGGCCTGTTCAAAGACCGACCTGACCCTGGCCGCCCCGACGCCGACGAACATCTCGACAAAATCGGAACCCGAGATCGAAAAGAAAGGGACCCCGGCTTCGCCGGCGATGGCTCGCGCCAGTAGGGTTTTGCCTGTCCCGGGGGCACCCATCAGCAGCAAGCCCTTAGGTATTTTAGCTCCCAGGGCATGGAATTTTTGGGGATATTTTAAGAATTCGACGATCTCTTCGAGCTCTTCCTTGGCTTCGTCAACACCGGCAACATCGGCAAAGGTAACGCTGACCTTGCCGACCAGCGGCTTGACGTTGGCCCGGCCGAAAGACATCGCCTGACTGTTCATTCCCTGGGCCTGCCGAAGCATCAGCCACCAGAGGAGGCCAAAAAACGCTATCGGCGCCAAAAGCTGTAAAAACAGGTTCCAGAGCCAGTTTGATTCTACCGGCGCCTCAACTTTGATCGAGACGCCCTTTTCACGCAGCGTCGGAATGAGGTTGGGGTAATTGAGGGCCCTGGTATGAAAGCGGGACTTGTCCGTTAAAACGCCGGAAACCAGATCGCCGGAAATAGTGACCTCTTTGAGCTTTGCCTGGTCAATATAGTTTAAAAAATCGGAGAAAGGTACTTCCTGGACCTTTTTTTCGGTCGAAAAAAGCGGGGCGATCAAAGCCACGCCTATCAAGACCAGCAAAAGATAGGTTAGTATGTTTCTCCAGTTGGCTTTCATGACGATAATTATAGCATAATTTTCGGAAGCCTGCGACTGAACGTCGCGGCTTCCGTGAACAGGAAACCGCGAAGTTTATTCGCTGGTTTCCTGTAGGTTTCTATTTTTCGGCGGCCTTGATCTTATTCCAGAGAGTATCCATTTCAGCGATCGTCAATTTCTTCTTTTCGAGCTTTTCCTCAATTTTGGAGAACCGGCGCATGAACTTGGCATTGGCCAACTGAAGTGCGTCTTCCGAGTCAATATCAAGCTTCCGCGCCACATTTACAATAGAAAACAAAAGATCTCCGATCTCTTCCTTTAACCTGCGCTCTGTGTTCTGCTTTCTGCTTTCTGCTTTCTTCCCCAAAAGCTCATGCACCTCATCAAGTTCCTCATGCACCTTCTCCCAGGCCCCCGCCACTTCATCCCAGTCAAACCCCACCCTGGCCGCCCGCCGCTGAACCTTATCCGCCCGGTAAAGCGCGGGCAGCGATTGCGGAATGGACGAGAGCATGCCTTTATGCTTGCCTCCTGCGGCTTTCTTTTCCTCGCCTTTGATCTTTTCCCATTTTAGCCAGACGGCTTCTTTTGTCCTGGCTTTGCCTCGGGCAAAAACATGAGGATGACGGCGGACCATTTTGGCGGCTATCGAATTAATGACATCCTTGATCTCAAACCTTTTTTTCTCTTCGGCAAAGACCGACAGCATGACGATATGAAGCAGCATATCGCCCAGCTCTTCGGCCAATCGGCCGTATTCCTTGTCATTGATGGCCTCGATCGCCTCGTAAACCTCCTCCACCAGGTACGGTTTTAGGCTTTCGATGGTCTGCTCCCTGTCCCAGGGGCATTCCCTGCGTAATTTCCGCACTATATCAACAAATTCTTCAAATCTTTTCCCCGCCGTTTCCATGCCATTATTATACCTCTTTTTTTGCCTCCCGAATACACGAAGTAGATGCAAGTTTTGTGGCCCAAATATCGATAATATTAGTGGTTAGGGAGTTAAACAAAACACATATGGCAGTAGTTCAAGAAAAAAATTCGGGCCCGAACTTCCAGGCGTTAGGCTTTAAATCGCCCATGGAAGTCATCGATCTTTTGGCCATGTTAAAAATCGATGGCGAGCCGATAATTAAAGACGACAGCGCTTTGCTTGATCCCAAAGCGAAAGCCCAGGCCATCATGCAATATTTTGCGGAAAAACACAATATGAAACCCAATGATCTGCCTTATATCGCGGCCGTCATTAAACAAGACCTGAAAGCCGGCCGGATCAAGTGGGGACAATAAAAAATGGCAGTAGTCGATAAATCAACGACCCAAATCAATCAAACCCAGCGAACCGCGCCCCGGGCAAGCGGCGGCCATAGTTTGCCGGTCAGCACGGCCTATTTAAGAAACGTTTTTGGCCGGGCCAGCCAGGTCGCCACGCCAAAAGAATTAAGAGTTGAAGTCAGAAGACAGCCCGCGGCTAATTCTGCCGCTCCGAATTTGATCACGTTTGATCCCCAGCCCTTGCAGGTCGGCGGATCAATTCAAATCGACACGCCGGCCGTTTCCTCTTACGAACAACGCGGCAGCATTGCCGATCTCGGCTATTACATGTTAGGCGCGCTCAAAAGCCAGGCAAAATCTCCCTCGGCTGCCGTTATTAAACAAGATCTGGCCCTAAAAGGAGCTTAAAAAGTGAGCGAAGAAAAAGACCCTATAAATCAATTAGAAGAAATGTTCAAAGAATTTTGGAAAGAAAAAGGCAATACCTCGATCATCGCGGCCAAGCATACCGAGTTCACCGTCGAGCCGAAAATTTTTATCGGCGATAAGTTGAATCCGGAGATACTCAAGCTGTTGGTTATCAATTACCTCGTTCAATCAACCAAGCAGGATTCGGGCATTGGTGCCAACATCGAGGTTTCGCCGGAAAGACTGGTGATCAAAACCCCCAAAGGTAAACCGCTGGTCATCGTTTCCGACAAGAACCTTATTCAGCAATACCTCGCAGCGCGAGCCTGATCTTATCTTCTTTACCGAGATCAAGGACCCGGACTTTTTTGGACAACCACTCGATACGAACCTTGCTATTCTCTTCTTTGATGCTTTTAACACCGGCCTGCAGCGCGCTGACTTTCAATAATAACAGGCGGAACAGCGTCTCGATTTGGGGCGGAAGTTGGCCGAACCGGTCAATCATCTCCTTTTTAAGGTTATTCACGCCCTCGCTGTTGGTGATCAAATTCATCCGCCGGTAAAGCGCGATCCGCTGTCTCTCGTCGGTGACATAGTGAGCGGGGATTGAGGCTTCGATCGTGAGCTCAATGTCGACCTCGCGCGGCGAAACCACCGTTTCACCCCTCACCTCTTTGACCGCCTCCTCCAGCAACTCGCAATAGAGATCGAACCCAACCTCGTAAATATGGCCCGATTGTTCCGCCCCCAAAAGATTCCCGGCCCCGCGGATCTCCAGGTCGCGCATGGCCAGTTTGTAGCCCGAACCCAGCGCGGTAAATTCCTGGATCGCCTTCAGGCGCTCCACCGCCTGATCGGACATACTGCGGGCGGGATGATAAAACAGGTACGCGTAAGCTCTCACGGCCGAACGTCCGACCCTGCCCCTGATCTGGTAAAGCTGGGACAGCCCGAACCGGTCGGCCCGGTCGATCAGGATCGTATTGACGTTGGTGATATCCAGCCCCGATTCAATGATGGAGGTGCAGACCAGCACATCGTATTTTTTTTCAAGAAAATCAAGCATCGTTTTTTCCAGTTCTTTTTCATCCATCTGGCCGTGGCCGACCGCTACCTTGGCCTCCGGCACCAGTTTTTTGATCATGGCCGCGATCCCGGCGATTGTTTCGACATAATTGTGGACAAAATAGACCTGGCCGCCGCGGTCCAGCTCGCGCGTAACGGCCTCGCGGATCGATTTTTCCGAATACGGCAGGACATAAGTGCGGATCGGCGAGCGGTCGACCGGCGGCGTTGAAATTAAACTCATCGCCCGGGCGCCGGCCAGCGAAAAATAGAGGGTTCGCGGTATAGGCGTCGCGGTCAACGTCAGGACATCAACGGCCTCTTTCAGCTGCTTCATCTTCTCTTTATGAGTCACGCCAAACTTCTGTTCCTCATCGATGATCAAGAGGCCGAGATCGTGAAATTTTATGTCTTTGGAGAGCAGGCGATGGGTCCCGATCACAATGTCGGCGCCGCCGCCCGCGATCAAGTTAACCACTTCTTTCTGCTCTTTGGGCGAGCGGAACCGGGAGAGCATTTCCACGACATAAGGAGTATTTTTGAATCTCTGGCTGAAATTGTTGTAATGCTGTTCGACCAGGATGGTCGTGGGGGCCAACAGGGCAACCTGTTTGCCGGCCGAGGCCGCTTTGGCGGCCGCCCTGATCGCCACCTCTGTCTTGCCGTAGCCGACATCACCGCAAACCAGCCGGTCCATCGGCCGGCCGGACTCCATGTCCCTTTTGACCTCGTCGATCGCCTTGATCTGATCGGGGGTCTCGTCATACGGGAAGGTCGCTGTCAGTTCTTTTTGCCAGATATCGTCGGGAGGAAAAGGCACGCCCTCTATCCTTTCGCGTTTGGCGTACAGGGCGAGGAGTTCCTGGGTCAGGTCGCGCAGCGATTGTTTGACGCGGCTTCTCGTTTTAAGCCAGGTCTTGGTTCCCAGCCGGCTCAGCCGGGGCGCGGCTTCCGAACCGCCGGAATATTTTTCCACCAGGCCGATCATCGGCGGCGGCACATAGAGCTTGTCGCCCGCCGCGTATTCGATCAGCAGATATTCCTGCTTGATGTCGTCAAGCTCAAGCTGTTTCATGCCCTGGTAAATGCCGATCCCGTAATTTTCGTGCACCACATAGTCGCCGACCTTGAGATCAGCCAACAGCTCTTCCGCCACCCCCTCCGGGACGGCGGCTTTTGTCCGGCGGGTCGTCCTGGTCTCGCCAAAGATCTCCCGGTCGGTCAAAACTTCCAGACCCTCAAATACGAAGCCGCCGGCCAGCTCGCCCTGAATGATCTGGTTCTGCGGCAACTCTTCTCTCAGGCTCGGAGCGTGCCGGCTGACGATCAGGGCCTGGGCCGGGATCGTTTCGGTTTTCCCCAGATAATCCGGCGGCGGAGCAAAGACCGGCGTTTCGGCCGGCGAAAGAAAACTTGAGAGTTGAATATTAACTTTTTTCAGGTACTTTTCGGGCTCAAGATAAGAGCCGGAATCTTTGAGCAGCGCTTCAGCCGCCCTGTCGATCTCAACCGGCTCGTCAATGATCAGCGGGGTATCGTCGGGAAGATAATTGAAGACCGGAGAATCGTAATTCTCGCGCGCCGGTAGAAAAACCGCTTCACGCCAGGTCTCGATCGATCGCTGGGAGAAGGGATCGAACTTTCTGATCGATTCGATCGTGTCGCCCTCCAACTCAAGCCGGACCGGATAATCGAGCGAGATCGGAAAAACGTCAACGATGCCGCCGCGCACGCTGAATTCGCCCCGCTCGCCGACGATGTTCTGCCGTTGATAATCGAGATTGACCAGCCGGGCGATCAGCTCCTCTAGCCTGACCTCCTGCCCGGCGTGAATGACCAGTCGCCGTTGGCTAAATCCGGCCGGCTGGTTGGTTTTGGTCAGGGCGGCCTTGACCGACATAACGACAACCGATGGCTCCCCCCTCAACCAGCGATCGAGAATTGCGTGCCGCTGGCCGACCAGCTCCTTGCTCGGGGCAACGTTCTCGTCGGGTGCGACATCAAGGGCCGGGAAAATATGAAGCGGTTTACCGGTCATCAGTTCAAATTCGTTCTTGGTTTTTTCGGCGGAGGCGGCGGTGGCGGTTACCAGGACAAGGCTGCCAAGCCGACCGGCAAGTGCAGCAAAAACCGCCGTTTTGGCGGCACCCGGCAGACCGGAAAAAACAACCTTAGCCGATGTTTTCAGTTCTGCCAGTTTCGATCTGAAGTAAGCGGATTTTTCCAGGCGGACGACGGCCTCAAGTTTTGTCATTACGTCTATTTTACCACTACCACAAGGGGAGAAAACAGCTAAGAATTATATTTATTCATCGCCGCGGCCAGGCCAGCGGCAACAATTGCCTCGGCGGCATCGGCGGCGGCTACAATCGCCGCCTCCAGCGGTTCTCTCTGGGCCGGCGGGATATTCTGCAAAACATAGTCCGCAACGTCGCCGGTCAAATTCTCCCGGCCGATCCCGATCCGGACGCGCATGAAGTCGGAGCTGCCGAGACTGCCGATGATCGACTCAAGCCCGTGATGGCCGCCGGCCCCGCCTTTTTCGCGGATGCGGATCTGGCCGATCTCTAGATCAACGTCATCGTAAATAACGATCAGGTTTTTAACGTCCAGCTTGTACCAGGCGAGCAGGCCCCGGACCGCCGAGCCGGAGTCGTTCATGAATGTTTGCGGCTGGGCCAGGATAACCTTGTGGTCGTCGATCTTGCCTTCGCCGATGAACGAATGGTGCTTTGATCTTAGCGAGGTTAGGCCCTGACGCGAGGCTAATTCATTAATGACCCTGAAACCGAGGTTGTGCCGCGTATTCTCATATTCTTTACCAGGATTACCAAGCCCGACGATTAGATACACCGTTCAACTCCTGCTTTCTGCTGTCTACTTTCTACTATCTAATATGACCTGCCGTAGGAAAAATCGATGCCGAATCGGACATCACGGTCAACGACCTTATTCGGGTCGGCCGGTTTTTCCTTGAGGTAGCTGACGCTCAGGACCTCAAAGAACATCTTGAATTTTCGGAGCAGTTCGTTCGCCGTTGCCATATTGCGCCAGGGCTCAAACCTGACCCCAACGCCGTAATCGGCGACATTGAGGAATGAGTAGCTGGGCCCGCCTTTGCCGGAATAAACGGCGTCCGCTTTCAGGTAAGTTTCGATGCCCCGCCCGAGGTGCCGGCCGATCTTCGGCTGAAAATAAAAAACATAGTTCTTAAAGCTTTCCCAGCCGAAGTTAGTGTCGCGGTAAGAAAGATTGGACCAGAGCTCCGCCCAGGGCAGATTTTCATTGGGCTTGTCCAGGTTCCATTCATGCCAGAGGTCGAAGCCGTATCGGGTGTCTGTCTTGGCCAGGCCAGCGGCCTCGGCGGACGAGCCGCCCTTTAAATAGCCGGCGCTAAGACTCTCACCGAAGACTTTGATGTCCGGTATCCATTCGTTCAACCAGCTGGTGCCTTTGAAAGAACCCTCAAACGGCTTGAAGCGTACCCCCGCCCCGGTAAAAAGCGAATTGTCGAAGTAATCGCCGGTTTGCGCCGTAATGCCGTAATAGGCACCGTAGAGCTGGAGAGGCGTGTCAAGCAGATAGAAACCGATCTTGCCTTCGTAGTGGCCTAAAATTGAGGAAAACCCTTTGCGCTCCAGGTTGGTATCGTAATAAGCGAAGTTATTCCACAGTTCGGCGAACGGCCGGAACTCGGCCGCCGCCGAACCGATGATCAGCAGGGACACAATAAAACCAAGACACCATTTTGCCATTATTGTCCGTTAACCGTTTATGCCGGTTATTGGCCCATGGTCAAAGAGACGTTATCCAGATTGAAATTGACCTTGCCCTTGTCGGTCGCCGCGATGCAGATGAATTGGACTTGCAGCAAGCCGCCGGAGCCGTTGGTCTGCTGGGGATTCCAGACATCGTCGCCCACGCCCGGGTTGTCATCGACAAAATCGGCCAGGGGGATCGAAACCCTCTTCCAGCCGTCCCAGTCGACTTTCACTTCATAAACGAACTTGTCGTCCTTGGTCAGGGCGTAATTCTTGGCCGGGTCCTGTTCGACGGTCCAGTTGCTGTTGTCGTCGTCAACCAGCTCGATCTTAGCGGTGCCGGAGCCGGGTCCGTTGCCGAAAACGTCCATCTGGAAGTTCGTATATTTTGAGAGGTCCTGGTTTTCCTTGGCCAGATAGGTGCCGACGCCGCCCGAGTACCAATTTTTGGCCATGCCGGTCAGCAGCAGCGAATAATTGCCGACGGCCGAGGCGACCTTTTCGTCGCCGCTCTTCAGCTCCTTATTAGAAACCGGCTCGGCTTTTTGCAGGTCAAACGTCCACCACTCCCGCGGCGATTTAATGCTGCCGGACTCAAAATCATCGATCAACAGGACTTTTTCCGCCATCACGGTCGGGGCAGCCGCCGGCGGCGCCGCCGTCTCCGTCGGCCTGGGAGCCGGGCCGCCCATCGCCAGCGCCATCGAGACCATAAAACAGAAGCAAATCGAAACCCCAATAAGTCTATTCATTTTATTTCTCTCCTCCTAAAAGTTATCTCACCAATCTATCGAAACGAATTTTAAAAAATTTCATTTGAACTCAAGAATACCCCAGACGCCCGGATCACGGTAGAAATAATAATCGCCGTTCCAGATCAGCTGCCGCTCCCGCTCGCCGGAATAATCGGCGTCGTCGAGCGCCACGTCAAAGCCGATCTTTGTGCCGGCTGACGGGACAAAACTCCCGAAGAAGCTCCACGGGATCTTGGCCTCCAGGATATAGCCCGCTGGATTATCAACCCTTTTGGCGAAAATTTCACTGCCGGTCGGACTGCGCCGCCTCTGCCAGTTCCAGATCGACGGTTTGACGGCCCGGCCGTCGCCGGTGCCGAAGCCGACCTGAAAGTCATTGCGCTCAAATGAATCACGGTTCGAATTGGCGCTAGGATCGGTCGTAAAAACGATTTCGATCGCGTCACCGTTCCAGATATCACCTCTTTCTTTTTTATTTATCATCGGGATCTTATCGGTAACGTCCGCAGCCAGGTACAAGAAATTCTGATCGTACATCAAATAGACCTTGCCGGAGAGGTCAGTCGGCCCGCCCCAGCTCAGCCCCTCTTTAAAATACGACGCGTCCTTCATGACGATCGGCGGACACTGCTGCCACTCGGCCAAATTGCCGTCCAGTTTTACTCCGCCCGTCCGACAGGCATAGGTTACGCTCCTGGTCGTTTTTTCCGCCGGGATGGTCAAGCTGGCCAGTTCTTCCCCCGAGCTCGAGAAGACAGGATCCTTCATGATCTGCTTGAAAGCGGCAAGCGATCTTTCCGAAGAATTGATCCGCCAATCCGCTTCTTTTCTGAGATCGAACCAGTTGATCGCGTCAATATCGCGCATACTGGTCCGCAGGTATTGGGGGATTTCTTTGATCCAGGCCGCCTTATCTCCCCCTTTTTCGGATGCGGCGAATTCGGCGATCATGATCGGCTTGGCCGGCCAGAGCTTGCGGGCTTTGCGCGCCTGGTCACGGAAAAGATATTTAAGGGCCTGCCAGTCACTCCAACTCTGCGTCGTGCCCCAATTGTAGCCGTCAAAGCCGATCCAGTCGACATAGTCGTTGCCGGGATAGGCCTTGACCCAATCGTTCCAGGACTCGTCCGGGAAAGAATAATTCATCGGCGACCAGACGAATTTGGCGTTCGTCGCTTTTTCCCTTTTAAAAATGTCAACTATGTGCCGGAAGGCCTTGACGTAGAGCTGGGGATCCTTGTCGTTATTGACGATCCCCCAGGGGTACCCTTCCATATTAAACTCATGGGCGGGCCGCAGAAAGATCGGATGGCCGAATTCCTTGACGGCCTTGGCCCAGGAAGTGATATAGCCGTCCCATTTGCCCGAGGTAATGTCTTTGAGCTTGATCTTATTATGGTCGCTCCAGTACCAGGGTTCCCAAACGATATGAGGCACGGCGCCGTAATTAATGACGTTTTGCGCGTCTTCTTTGGGGAACGCCTGCGCCCAATCCTGATACCACATGATCTGGGCGGGCTTTTTCCCGACCCACTGTTCAAACTGTTTGATGTAATTCATGTTGTGCGGGGCCCCCTCTCGGAAAACGCCGAGAAAAACCCCCTGCTTCACAAGATGCTCGGCCGAGGCCGGCATGACCGCATGGAGCAAACAAACGGCCGCCAGCAGCAACGATAATAAAGATAAATATTGTTTTAATTTTTCATTCAAATGCTTGATTCTTTCATTTATCATTTTTTTCTCTCCTTACCCTTTCACCGCACCTGCGGTCAGGCCGTGCACGATATGCCTTTGAAGTAAAAAGAATATCACGACGACCGGCAGGGTCGCAACAGTGGCGGCCGCCATCATCAGGTCAAAGCGGTTCTGATAATTGCCGACAAAGAGCCGGATGCCGACCGGGATCGTCATCGTATCGGCGTTGGTCAGCACCCAGGCGAACATCAGCTCGTCCCAGGCCGTCAGGAAAATATAGATGCCGGTGGCGATGATGCCCGGGATCGCCAGCGGCAGGGCGATGTACCAGAAGACCTGGAAAGCCGAACAGCCGTCGATGCGCGCCGATTCTTCCAGCTCTTTGGGAATGGTCGCGAAAAAGCCGCGCAGGATCCAGATCGAGAAAGGGATAAAGAAAGCCGAATAAATGAGTATTATTCCCCAGTAGGTGCCCTTGACCGGGATGCCGGTCATCAGCGTAAATTTAACGAACATGATATAGATCGGGATCAGATACATGATGGCCGGGATCATCTGGGTCGCCAGCAGGGCGTTGCTGAAGAGGTCGTCGCCGGGGAAACGGAAGCGGGACAGGCTGTAAGCCGCCAGGGTCGAAAAGACCATGGCGATGCACATCGTGACGCCGCAGATGATCAGGGAGTTTTTGAGATACAGGCCAAAGTTGACGTTCTTCCACATGTCGACATAATTATTCCAGTGGACCTCGACCTTGCCTTCGAGATTGTGCGACAGGCCGACCCGCCCGATCGCAATATCGGTCGAGCTCTTCAGGGAAGAAAAGACCATCCAGCCGACCGGCAAAAGAGTCAGGGTCAGGAACATCAACATGATAATGCTGATAATGACGTCGACGATCCGTTTTTTAACGTAATACGGCATTACTGCATGTCCTCCGCCGCTTTAAAATATTTGAACCAGATATTGACGATCACGATCATGACGACCAGCAGCAGCAGCGAAGCGGCCGCCCCGGTGCCGAAATTCCAGAGTTGAAAAGAATTGCGGAAGATATTTGTCATCATCAAATCTCCCCACTCGCCCGGAAACCCTGCGCCGAAGCCGAACATCATGATGACAATATTGAACGAATAGGTATTGTAGATCAGGCCGAACAGGATCAACAGAAACCAGACGGGCCGGAGCATCGGCCAGGTGATTGTCCAGAACTTGCGCCAGGGGCCGGCGCCATCGATATCAGCCGCCTCATAAAGTTCGTCGGGGATCGTCTGCAGACCGGCCAGCAGCATCAACATGGAAAGCGGCCAGTAGCGCCAAATGGTAGGGATAATAATGGCCCAGATCGTATTGGAACCGGTCAGCCAGGAAATTTTGTGCGGCAAAAGGTGCAGCCAATCGACCAGCAGCACATTGACTAGGCCGCCTTCTTTCAGCCACATGATGCCCCAAAGTAGTCCCGTCACATAGGTCGGAACGATCCAGGGGAATAAAAACAGCGTGCGGACGATCGGCCGGCCGAAAAATTTTCTGTTGACCATCAGCGCGACGACCATGCCGATCACCAGCGTGCCGACCGTAACGATGACGGTATAGATGATCGTGTTGCGGACCGCCTCGAACAAACCAATTCTGATCGGGCTGCCCGGATCGATCAGCACGGCGTTGTAATTGCTCAGACCGACGAAAGGGGCCAGCAGGTAACGCTGCAAGCTGTATTGGTTGAGGTTCAAGAAGGACATGTAAATACTTTGGACGATCGGAGAGATGTGAAGGAACAACATGGCAAGCAGGGTGGGCAGAATAAAGTAATAGGCGATGCGATTTTGCTTTATTCGCTCCCAGAG